>JBDSAB010000018.1:0-2946 GCA_039922395.1 Caldimonas sp. | reverse complement strand
CGGTCTCCTCGACGACCGGATCGCCGGTCACGCGGGCGCGGCAGACCTGGGCCACGGTGTAGACGAGCAGCCCGCGCGCGGTGTCGGTCTGGCCGCTGTGGTGATAGCCGAGCGACCAGGCTTCGTGGCGATGGCGAAGGTTGCGCCGCACCCCCGGCATAGCCGGCAACGCCAGCGACTCGACGCGGTACTGCTCGAGCAGGTCGAACAGCGCGCGCTCGACCGCATCCTTGGGCGCGAGGCGCCGATGCAGCGCGGCGTCCGAATGCGCGAGCCGCAGCGCGAGGCCGTCGGCGGCACCGCGAAACGACGCGAAGTCGTCGCTCTCGAGGGAGGGATGCAGGTGCGGCGCGAACACCGGCAGCGGCTGGCCGCGCCGATGCAGCCGTCGGCCGCGGAAGTGCAGGTCGCTTTCGCCGGCGAGCGCGCGAATCGACGCCGCGCAGAGCTCCTCGACCCGTTCCTGCTGGCGGACGCGCGTCTGCGTCTCGCTCATGACTCCCGCTGCAACTCGGTCAGTTCGCGGTCGAAGCAGCGCTGGAAGTACTCCGCGACGATCGGCCGTTCGGCGTCATCGCACTTGTTGACGAACGAGAGCCGGAACGCGAGCGCGGGGTCGTGGAAGATCTCGATGTTCTCGGCCCACGTGATGACGGTGCGCGGCGACATCAGGGTCGACAGGTCGCCGGCCTCGAAGCCTTTGCGCGTCAGACCCGCGACCGCGACCATCGCGTCGACCAGGCGCGTGCCGTCGCCGCCCGGGCCGCGCAGCGCGGCGAGCGACGGCACCCGGGCGAGGACGATCGCGGCCTCCTCGGCGGCCGGCAGGTAGTTGAGCGCCGCGACGATGTTCCAGCGGTCGATCTGCGCATGATTCAGGCGCTGCGCGCCGTGGTACAGGCCGTTCGTGTTGCCGAGACCGACCGTGTTCGCGGTCGCGAACAGGCGGAAATAGGGGTGCGGCGACAGCACGCGGTTCTGGTCCATCAACGTGAACTTGCCGTCGCGCTCGAGCACGCGCTGGATCACGAACATCACGTCGGGCCGGCCGGCGTCGTACTCGTCGAAGACCAGCGCGACCGGGCGCTGCAGCGCCCACGGCACGATGCCTTCCTGGAACTCGGTGACCTGCTGGCCCTCGCGCAGCACGACCGCGTCCTTGCCGACCAGGTCGAGGCGGCTAATGTGGCCGTCGAGATTGACACGCACGCACGGCCAGTTGAGGCGCGCCGCGACCTGCTCGATGTGGGTCGACTTGCCGGTGCCGTGCAGGCCCTGCACCATCACGCGCCGGTCGCGGATGAAGCCGGCGAGGATCGCCAGCGTCACGTCGGGGACGAAGCGGTAGACCGCGTCGACCTCCGGCACATGCTCGTCGCGCTCGCCGAACGCCGGCACCTGCAGGTCGGTGTCGATGCCGAACACGCTGCGCACCGACAGCAGTCGATCCGGGACGAGCGCGGCGGTGTCGGTCATCGAGGGAATGCGGGTCGGTGGATCAAGGCGATGCGCTCAGGCACGTGCCTTCGCGCGCGGCGCGGCGCGCAGCGGCGGCGCGGTGCCGGCGTCGATCGCACTGAGCGCACGCGCGGCACGTCGCAGCGGCGCCAGCCAATGCTTCGCGGTGGCGGCGCTGGCGCGCATCACCGGCGCCTGGATCGCGACGCAGAGGTTCGAGCGGCCGGTGTCCGCGGGCACTGCCATCGCGATGCAGAGGAGTCCGGGCAGGAACTCCTCGTCGTCGAGGGCGTAGCCGTCTTCGCGCACGCGCTCGACCTCGCGCTCGAGGCGGGCGGCGTCGGTCACGGTCTTCGCGGTGTAGCGCTCGAGCGGCGCATGGGCGAGCAGACGCTGACGCTGGGCCGGCGTCATCTGTGCCAGGAAGACCTTGCCGCTCGCCGAGCAATGGGCCGGCACGCGCGACCCCGGGTGCAGGTAGAAGCGCAGCGGCGCGGCGGTCTCGACGCGATCGAGGTAGATCACCTCGCTGCCCGACAGCGCGGTGATGTTGCAGCTCTCGCCGACCTCGGCGACGAGGTGGCGCAGGACCGCGTGGCGCGCACCGTGGTGGCTGTCGTTCAGCAGCAGGTTCTCGGCCAAGCGGCGCAGGCGCACGCCGGTGCCGTACAGCCGACCGTCGCTCTCGCGTTGCAGCAGCCCGGCAGCCTCGAGCTGCTGCAGCATGCGGTGCAGGGTCGGCTTCGGCAGCCGGGTCTCCTCGACCAGGCGCTGCAGCGAGTAGCGCTCGTCCTTCGACGCGATCACCTCGAGCAGGCCGATCAGGCGCATCGCCGGCGTGTCGCCATTCGGCTCGGCGGGGTCGGGTTTCAACTCTTGAACGACCTTCATGGGCCGCCGATGATATCGCTTGTGTTCCAGAAATTGATACAGGACGTCCCGTATTTCTGAATTTGTTGACGCTGTCCGATGACCCCCCTATAGTCGTCCGACCGTGCTATTTCGGAACGCAGCGTTCCGCTTCGCGGACGCCAACGACTCGACCGGAGACCTCCTCATGACCCAGCAACCGCCCGCCGTTTCGTCGGCCACCACCCGCAGCGCCGTGACCGGCGTGCAGAAGATGACGCCGTCCGAGGCCTTCGTCGAGACCATGGTCGCCAACGGCGTGACCGACATGTTCGGCATCATGGGTTCGGCCTTCATGGACGCGATGGACATCTTCGCGCCGGCCGGCATCCGCCTGATCCCGGTCGTCCACGAGCAGGGCGCGGGCCACATGGCCGACGGCTATGCGCGGGTCTCGGGCCGGCACGGCGTCGTGATCGGCCAGAACGGCCCCGGCATCAGCAACTGCGTGACCGCGATCGCCGCAGCCTACTGGGCCCACAGCCCGGTCGTCCTGGTGACCCCCGAGACCGGCACGATGGGCATGGGCCTCGGCGGCTTCCAGGAGGCCAACCAGCTGCCGATGTTCCAGGAGTTCAC
>JBDSAB010000017.1:0-8160 GCA_039922395.1 Caldimonas sp. | reverse complement strand
GGGAAACGACTGCGCCGACATTGGTCCGGCGAAGCTCGTCGCGGTCAGCGCACCGGCTACCTTGAGCAGGCGGCGCCGGGCGCGGTCGGTGGGGAGGAGAGATGACATCGGAGCGATTCCTCGACCGGCATGCGGCCGGTGGACCGCACGATAACGCGGGATCGCGGGCGCCCTACCCGACCACGACCGCATGCACCTCGACCGACGCGGCCTTGCCCTTGAATGCCACCGGGCCCAGCGCGTCGACCGCACAGCCGGGATCGAGGCCGGCCCGCGTCGCGTCGTCGATCAAGATGTCGCGCTGCGCGACCTTGGTGTGCGACTCGAGACGCGCCGCGAGATTCACGGTGTCGCCGATGCAGGTGTAGGTCGCGCGCTGCTGCGTGCCGGTGTAGCCGGCGACCATCTCGCCGGTCGCGATGCCGATGCCGATGCGCAGCGCCGGCTTGCCGGCCGCGGTGCGCTCGACGTTGAGCAGCTCGATCATCTCGATCATGTCGAGCGCCGCCCGCACCGCGGCGCCGGCGTGGTCGTCGAGCGGCAACGGCGCACCGAAGATCGCCATCAGCCCGTCGCCGATCATCTGGTTGACGACGCCGCCGTGGCCGCTGATCGCATCGAACATCAGCGTGTACCAGGTGTTCAGCAGCTCGATCGATTCCTCCGGCGGCTGCGACTCGACGAGCGAGGTGAAGCCGCGGATGTCGGCGAACATCACGGTGCCGCGCACATGCCGGCCGCCGAGCGCGAAGCCCGACTGCTGCATGTCCTGCGCGACCTCCGAGGTCGCGAAGCGTCGCACCAGCTCCTTCTGCTGGTCGCGCAGGCGCTTCTTCTCGAGGCTCGAATCGATGCGGGCCTTCAGCAGCACCGGGTTCACCGGCTTGGGCAGGTAGTCGTCGGCGCCGAGCTCGATGCAGCGCACGACATGCGCGATGCCCTCGAGCGACGAGGTGACGAGCACCGGCAGGTCGCCGAGGCGCGGATCGCCGACCAGCTGCTCGAGGACCTGGAAGCCGGTCATCTCGGGCATCTCCATGTCGAGCAGGAGCAGGTCGAACGCCCGGGCGCGCAGCATCTCGAGCGCGACGCGGCCGTTCTCGGCGCAGTCGACCTGGTGGCCCTGCAGCTCGAGGCTGCGCTTCAGCAGCAGCCGGTTGACCTTGTTGTCGTCGGCGACCAGCAGCCGAGCGCCGCGTTCAGCCATGGCAGAGGCTTTTCAGCGCCGCCGCGGCGCGTTCGTATTCGGCTTCGAGGGCGTCGAGCGGTGCAGCGTCGGGCGGGATGGCGCCGAGCTCGAGATCGCGCGCCAGCGCGCCGAGCCGCAGCGCGCCGAAGGTGTTGCCGTTCGACTTCAGCGAGTGCGCGGCGCGCCGGAAGCGGTCAGCCGCGCCGGCGGCGTGCGCGGCACGCAGTTCGGCGAGCATGCCCGGCGCTTCCTCGAGGAAGGTGCCGACCAGCTCGGTGACGAACTCGTCGCCGGCGCTCGCCTTCAGTTCGTCGAACGTCGCCAGGTCGATCTCGCTCGCGGGCATGTCATGGCTCCTTGCGCACGGTCGCCTGGTTGAGGGCCTCGACCAGCGCATCGACGCGGATCGGCTTGGTCACGTAGTCGTCCATCCCGGCGGCCAGGCACTCCTCGCGGTCGCCCTGCATCGCATTGGCGGTCATCGCGACGATGCGCGGGCGGGCGCCGTTCGACCAACGCGCGGTGATGCGACGCGAAGCTTCGAGGCCGTCCATCTCGGGCATCTGCACGTCCATCAGCACGACATCGTACGGTTGCCGTTCGAGGCACTCGATCGCCTCGACGCCGTTGCTCGCCAGGTCGGCGCGGTAGCCCATTTGCTGCAGCAGGCGCAACGCGAGCTTCTGGTTCACGACGTTGTCCTCGGCGAGCAGGATGCGCAGCGGATGACGCGCCGCCATGCCGGCATCGATCGTCGGCTTCGCCTTCGGCTCGACCCGCTGCCGGGCCGCATCGTGACTGAGCAGCCCCACCAGCGTGTCGAACAGCTGCGACTGGCGCAGCGGCTTGCTGAGATAGGCACTGAACAGGCCCTCGCTGTCCCCGGCCTCCTTGCGCCCTAGGCTGCTGAACAGGATCAGCGGCAGCGACGGCCGCAGGCGGCGGACCTGCGCCGCCAGCGCGAGGCCGTCCATCTCGGGCATGTGCATGTCGACGATCGCGGCGTCGAACGGCATGCCGTCGCCGGCCCAGCGCAGCGCCTCGGCCGGCGACTCGGTGTCGCGCACCTGCATGCCCCACTTGCCAGCCTGCAGCGCGAGCACCTTGCGGTTGGTCGCGTTGTCGTCGACGACGAGGACGCAGCGGCCGGCCAGGGCCGGCTGCGCGCCGAGCAGCTCGCGCCGGTTCGCCTGCGGCGATTCGGCGAGCGGCGCGACGATCGTGAAGAAGAACGTCGAGCCGTGCCCGGGCCCGGCGCTTTCGACCCACATCGTGCCGCCCATCAGCTCGGCGAGGCGCTTGCTGATCGCGAGGCCGAGGCCGGTGCCGCCGTACTTGCGGGTCGTCGACGAATCGGCCTGCGAGAACGACTGGAACAGCCGGCTGCGGCCCTGTTCGCTGAGCCCGATGCCGGTATCGCGCACGGCGAACGTCAGCTGCACGCCGCCTTCGGCCGGGCGCGCGCCGACCGACACGACGACTTCGCCGCGTTCGGTGAACTTGACGGCGTTGGCGAGCACGTTGAGCAGCACCTGGCGCAGCCGCGTCACGTCGCCGTTCACCGCCGCCGGCACGTCGCCCTCGAACAGGTAGGCGACGTCGAGGTGCTTCTCCGCTGCGCGCTGACCGATCAGGTCGAGCGCCGACTCAACGCACTCGCGCACGTCGAACGGATGGGCCTCGACGTCCATCCGGCCGGCTTCGATCTTCGAGAAGTCGAGGATGTCGTTGATGATCGTCAGGAGGGCGTCGCCGCTGTCGCGGATCGTCGCCGCGAAGTCGCGCTGCTCGTCGTTGAGCGGCGTGTCGAGGAGCAGGCCGCTCATGCCGATCACGGCGTTCATCGGCGTGCGGATCTCGTGGCTCATGGTCGCCAGGAAAGCGCTCTTCGCCTCGTTGGCTGCTTCGGCTGCGGCGCGCGCCTCCTGCGCTTCCTTGAACAGGCGGGCGTTCTGGATCGCGATGACCGCCTGGTCGGCGAAGCTCTGCAGCAGCGCGTGCTCCTTGTCGCTGAACGCCCGCGGCGGCTGGCGCACGAGGTGGATGGTGCCGATGCCGCGGTCTTCCCACAGCATCGGGGCGATCAGCATCGAGAAGTTGCCCACCTCCTCGGTGATCAGGCGGATGCCGGCCGGAACGCCGGGGCCATTCGCGAGGTCGGGATAGTGGATCACGCGCCGCTTGCGGATCGGGTAGCCCTGGTAGGACTGCGCCAGCGGCCGCGGGAAGCCCTGGTTCAGGCGCCGCCAGGCCTCGTCGGCATCGGCGCGCGACATCGTCGGCGTGTGTTCGAGCTTGACGTGCGAGACCATGCCCGCATCGTCGACGAGCGAGATCACCACCTGGTCGCTCGTGAACAGCTGCTGGCAGGCGCGCGCGATGGAATCGAATACGGGCGCCGTGTCGGCCACCGAGTTGCTGATGACCTTCAGCACCTCGGCCGAGGTGCGCTGCTGCTCGAGCGCTTCCTTGGTCTCGTTGAACAGACGGGCGTTCTGGATCGCGATCACCGCCTGGTCGGCGAAGGTCTCGAGCAGCGCGATCTCCTTCGGGACAAAGCCGGTCGCCGGTTGCCGGATCACGTTCAGCAGGCCGATCGGCTTGTCTTCCCAGAGCATCGGCGCGATCAGCTGGGAGTAGGGACCGATTTCCAGCGCCTCGGCTATCAGGCGCATGCTCCAGTGCGTCGCCGGATCGAGCGCGTTGAGGACATGGACCGACTTGCGCCGCATGATCGTTCGGACGTACGGCTCCGGGTCGACCCCTCCGCCGAAGATCCGCTCGAGCACCGGCAACGCGCTGCCGTTGTGAGCGGCCAACTCGACGGAGCCGTCGTCGCGCAGCAGCAGGATGCCCTGCTCGGAACTGTCGAACAGCTTCCGACAGCTCTGCAGGATCTTCTCGAACACCGGCGCCGTGTCGGCCACCGAGTTGCTGATCACCTCCAGCACTTCGGCGGACGCGGTCTGCTGCTCGAGCGCCTCCTGCGTCTCGTTGAACAGCCGCGCGTTCTGGATCGCGATCACGGCCTGGTCGGCGAAGCTCTGCAGCATCGCCAGTTCCTTCGGTTTGAACGGACCCGTCGACCGCGCAACGCCGATGGCGCCGATACCCCGGTCCTTCCACAGCATCGGCGCGAAGACCAGCGACTTGTAGCCCGCCAGCTTCGCCATCTTGCGCAGCACGCCGGGAACGTCGTCGCCGTTGGCCAGGTCGGGCCAGTGCAGCACGCGCCGCTCGCGGATCGCGCGTCCTGCCGGCGTCAGTTCCACCGGCGCAGGGAAGGTCGCCGCCACGATGTCGTGCGCATCGCCGACGTACGCGGCAATCTGCAGCAGGCCGAGTTCGTCGACCAGCAGCACGTCGAGTTCGTCGCCGCCGAACAGGTGCTTGCAGCTCTGCAGGATCTTCTCGAAAACGGGCTGGGCATCGGCCACCGAGCTGCTGATGACGCTCAGGATCTCCGCCGACGCCTTCTGCTGCTCGAGCGCCTCCTTGGTCTCGTTGAACAGCCGCACGTTCTCGACCGCGAGGACGGCCTGGTCCGCAAAGGTCTGCAGCAGCTCGACCGACTTTTGCGGAAACGCCCCGGGCGCCTGACGCATCACCGCGATCACGCCGATGGCGCGGCCGCCCTGCAGCATCGGGACCGCCATGTTGCTGCGGAAGTTGGTCGCCTTCGCCGCCCCCTGCAGCGCGTAGTGCGGGTCGAGCAGGACGTCGGCGATGCCGACCGGCGCCTTCGCGAGGAGCGCCCTGCCGTTGATCGAGCCCTGGTCCGGCGCACGGGGAAACAGCGCGCGCATCTCGGCCTCGGCTTCGCGGGAACTGCCGTGGTAACCGACCATGTGCAGCAGCTCGCCGTCGAAGCGCGTGGTCGCGCCGTAGTCGGCCCCGCACAGCAGCCGCGCACGCTCGGCGATCGCATCGAAGACCGGCGTCACGTCGTTCGGCGACTCGCTGATGATGCGCAGGATCTCGCTGGTCGCGGTCTGCCGCTCGAGCGCCTCTTTCGTCTCGTTGAACAGCCGCACGTTCTCGATCGCGATCGCCGCCTGGTCGACGAACGACTGCATCAGCGCGATCTCCTTGTCGGTGAACCCGCGCGCCGTCTTGCGCGACACGCCGAGGGCGCCGACGCAGTCGTCGCCGCGCAGGATCGGCAGCATCAGCGCGGAGCGGATGCCGTCCGCGTCGTAGATGCGCTGCTCGTACGCCGGCAGCTCGACGGCCGACCAGTCGGGCAGGTGGAGCATCGTCTTCGAAAGGATCACCCGCGCCGGAAAGCTGGCCTGCGCATCGAGCGGGATCGCCGCCGCGGACGGCCCGCCGGCGGGGTGCGCCGCGGACGCCATCGACATCATCCGGTAGCCGTCGCCCTCGCGCTGCGCCAGCCCGGCCACCGAGACGTCGAAGAGCCGAAACGCGGCGTCGACGATCGCGCGGAACACCGGCTGGATGTCGGTGGGCGATTCGCTGATCACCTTCAGGATCGCGGCGGTCGCGGTCTCCCGCTCGAGCGCCTCCTGGGTCTCGTGGAACAGCCGCACGTTCTCGAGCGCGATCGCGGCCTGGTCGACGAACGAACGCGCGATCGCGATCTCGGCCTCGTTGAACGCGCGCGGCACGTCGCGGCCGATGAAGAGCACCGCGATGCAGGCGTCGCCTCGCATCAGCGGCAGCATCAGGCTCGATTCGATGCCTAGGTGGGCCTTGACATTCCGTTCGTGCGGCGTCAGCTCGAGCGCCGACCACTGCGGGATGTGCAGCAGCTGCCCGCTTTCGAATACCTGCGATGGGAAGTTGTCGGCCGGATCGATCGCGACCAGCGCAGCTTCGGGCGGCAGCTCGACTGCATGCACGCCGCTGTACATCGCCGCGAGCCGGAACATGTCGCCGTCGCGGCGCAGCACGCCGGTGAACGAGTTGCCCAGCAGCTTGACCGCCGAGGCGGCGATCGCGTCGAACACCGGCTGCACGTCGCCGGGCGAGCGGCTCATCACGCGCAGGATCTCGGCCGATGCCGCCTGCTGCTCGGCGGCGGCGCGCGCCGCGCTTGCCAGCCGCGCCGCCGCACGCAGCGTGACGAGCGAGACCGCGGCCTGACGGGCCAGCAGCGCGAGCACTTCCGTGTGGTGGTCGCCGAAACGGCCGAACGCTCCGTCGATGTCGCAATACAGCCAGCCGAGCAGGTTGCGCTGCACGGCCATCGGCGCCACCAGGCAGCTGCGCTGAGCGTGCGGGTCGGCGCCGTCGGGGCCGTGGCGCAGGCGCGCCTTGCGATCGCGGCCCGCCTCGTCGAGCCACGGCGTCACCGCGGCGAGCAGCGGCTCGGCCGCCTCGCCCGCGGGCAGCAGTGCGGTCGCCAGCTCGATCGCGTCGGCGCGCGCCAGCGCGACCAGCACGCGCGACCCGCCCAGCAGCCGGGCCGCTTCGGCGGCCAGCGCATCGCGCCACGCCACCTCGTCGCGCGCCAGCTGCAGGCGCACGCCCGCCGCGACGACACGGCGCAGCGCGCCTCGCGCGAGTGGATCGGAAGCCGGCGGACGGCCCATCTCAGCGCGCTCTCACCGGGGCAACCTGCATCAGCGCCTCGACGAGCTGGGCGACGCGGATCGGCTTGACCACGTAGTCGTCCATCCCCGCCGCGAGGCATTCCTCGCGGTCGCCCTGCATCGCGTTGGCGGTCATCGCGACGATGCGCGGACGCTCGCCGGCCGGCCAGCGCTGCGTGATGCGGCGCGTCGCCTCGAGGCCATCCATCTCCGGCATCTGCACGTCCATCAGCACCACGTCGTAGGTCTGGCGTCCGATCGACTCGATCGCCTCGAGGCCGTTGCTCGCCAGGTCGGCGCGGTAGCCCATCTGCTGAAGCAGACGCAGCGCGAGCTTCTGGTTCACGACATTGTCCTCGGCGAGCAGGATGCGCAGCGGATGGCGTGTCGCGAGGGTGGCATCGATGGCCGGCCGGGCCGCCGCGACACGCGCCTTCGGCAGCGGATCGTGCGCGAGCAGCGTGACCAGCGTGTCGAACAACTGGCTCTGGCGCAGCGGCTTGGCCAGGGCGGCGGCGAAGAGGCCGTCGGCGCCGTCGCGCCGGCCGAGCGAACTGAACAGGACGAGCGGCAGATCGTGTCCGCCGGCCCGGATCCGGGCGGCCAGCGCGCTGCCGTCCATCTCGGGCATGTGCATGTCGATGATGGCGAGGTCGAATCGTTCGCCCGCGAGGACCTGCAGCGCGGCGGCGGGCGACTCGACGTCGCGGGCGACCATGCCCCACTTCGCCGCCTGCAGCGCGAGGATGCGCCGGTTGGTCGCGTTGTCATCGACGACCAGGATGCGCTTGCCGGCGAGCGCCGGCTGGGCACCCGCGAAATCGCGTCGCGCACTGGCCGGGAGCGCGGCGACCGGCCCCTCCATCGTGAAATGGAACGTGCTGCCTTGCCCGGGGCCGGCGCTCTCGACCCACATCGTGCCGCCCATCAGCTCGGCGAGCAGCTTGCTGATCGCGAGGCCGAGCCCGGTGCCGCCGTAGCGGCGGGTGGTGCTGCTGTCGGCCTGGCTGAATTTCTGGAACAGGCGCCCCTTGCCCTGCTCGGTCAGGCCGATGCCGGTGTCGCGCACCGTGAAATGGAGGCGCTCCCCTTCGGCCGCGACGCTGAGCACGACCTCGCCGGCCTCGGTGAACTTGACCGCATTGCTGAGCAGATTCAGCAGGATCTGGCGCAGCCGCGTGACGTCGCCGCGGATCGCCGCGGGCACGTCGTCCTCGATGACGCAGGCGAGGTCGAGGTGCTTCTCGGCGGCGCGCGCGCCGATCAGGTCGAGCGCCGACTCGATGCAATCGCGCAGGTCGAACGGCTGCGCCTCGATGTCCATCCGGCCGGCCTCGATCTTCGAGAAGTCGAGGATGTCGTTGATGATCGTCAGCAGCGCATCGCCCGATTCGCGGATCGTCTGCGCATAGTCGC
>JBDSAB010000016.1:0-8073 GCA_039922395.1 Caldimonas sp. | reverse complement strand
GGCTTCGCGCACTTGGCGACGCTGATCAAGCGGCTGCGCGCGACGCGCCCAAATGCGCTGCTACTCGACGGCGGCGACACCTGGCAGGGCTCGGCGACCGCGCTGTGGACGAAGGGCCAGGACATGGTCGATGCCGGCAAGCTGCTCGGCGTCGACATCATGACGGGGCACTGGGAGTTCACGTACGGCGCGAAGCGCGTGCAGGAGGTCGTCGAGAAGGACTATGCAGGCCGCATCGCGTTCCTCGCGCAGAACGTCAAGACCACCGACTTCGGCGACCCGGTCTTCCCGTCGTACGACCTGCGCACGCTGAAAGGGATTCCGGTCGCGGTGATCGGCCAGGCGTTCCCATACACGCCGATCGCGAACCCGCGCTACTTCGTGCCCGACTGGACCTTCGGCATCCAGGACGAGAACCTGCAGAAGGTGGTCGACGAGGTGCGCGCGAAGGGTGCGCAGGTCGTCGTGCTGCTGTCGCACAACGGCATGGACGTCGACCTGAAGCTGGCGTCGCGCGTCAGCGGCATCGACGCGATCCTCGGCGGCCACACCCACGACGGCGTGCCGGAACCTTCGGTCGTGCAGAACCGCGGCGGCAAGACGCTGGTCACCAATGCCGGCTCGCACGGCAAGTTCCTCGCGGTGCTCGACCTCGACGTGCGCGAGGGCAAGGTGCAGGACTTCCGCTATCGCCTGCTGCCGGTGTTCGCGAACCTGCTGCCCGCCGATCGCGAGATGCAGGCCCACATCGACCGGGTGCGCGCGCCGTTCCTGCCGAAGCTGACCGAGACGCTCGCGGTGACCGAAGGGCTGCTCTACCGGCGCGGCAACTTCAACGGCACCTGGGACCAGCTCGTGATCGACGCGCTGATGGCGGTGAAGGGGGCCGAGATCGCGTTCTCGCCGGGCTTCCGCTGGGGCACGACCCTGCTGCCCGGCCAGCCGATCACGCGCGAGGCGATGATGGACCAGCTCGCGATCACCTACCCGACGACGACCGTGACCGAGATGTCGGGCGAGACCATCAAGGTCATCCTCGAGGACGTCTGCGACAACCTGTTCAACCCCGACCCGTACTACCAGCAGGGCGGCGACATGGTCCGGGTGGGCGGCCTCGAATACACCTGCACGCCGGGCGAAAGGGCTGGATCGCGGATCTCGTCGATGCGCCTGAACGGCAAGCCGATCGAAGCCGCGAAGACCTACAAGGTGGCCGGCTGGGCGCCGGTCGCCGAGGGTGCGAAGGGCGAGCCGATCTGGGACGTCGTCGAGACGTACCTGCGCGCCCGCAAGGTCGTCGAGCCGCGCCGGCTCAATCGGCCCACCCTGGTCGGCGTCGATGGCAACGCGGGGCTGGGCGCGCCGACGTGAACGCGGCGCGAAGCTCGCGGGGAGGCCGTGGCGCCGATCGAAGTCGCGGTGCGACGGACGTGCGTGGGCATCGCGTCACTGCCTGGCTTCTCGGCGTTGCGGGTCTGCTCCTGAGCGGACTCGCGCTGGCGGTCGAGGAATTCGAGCCGGGCTCGGTGCCGATGAAGGCCGAGCAGATCGCGCCGCACACTTGGTACGTGCAAGGCCAGACCGGCCTGGTCTCGAGCGCCAATGAAGGCTTCAACGCGAACGCCGGCTTCGTCGTCACCGCGGACGGCGTCGTCGTCTTCGATGCGCTCGGCACGCCGGCACTCGGCAAGCGCCTCGCCGGGCTGATCGCCGCGACCACCGCGCAGCCGATCCGCAAGGTCGTCATCAGCCATTACCACGCCGACCACTTCTACGGCCTGCAGGCGCTCAAGTTGCCGGGTGTCGACGTCTGGGCCCATGCAATCGTGCGCGACTACCTGGCGAGCGAGGCGCCAGCGGCGCGCCTCGCCGAACGGCGCGAGTCGCTCGCGCCGTGGGTCAACGAGAAGACCCGTGTCGTCGCGCCGGACCGGTACGTCGGCGACGACACGGTGTTCAAGCTCGGCGGCCTGACCTTCCGCGTGCTGCACGCCGGCCCGGCGCACACGCCGGAAGATCTGATGATGCTGGTCGAGGAGGACGGCGTGCTGTTCGTCGGCGACCTGATGTTCAGCGGCCGCATCCCGTTCGTCGGCGATGCGCAGGTGGCGTCGTGGATCGGCGCGATCGAGCGCGTGATCGCGCTGCGGCCGCGCGTGGTCGTCGGCGGACACGGTCCGGCCTCGCTCCGCGCGGTCGACGACCTCGCACTGACGCGCGACTACCTGATCTACCTGCGCTCGCAGATCACGTCCGCGTTCGACGACGGCCTCGATTTCGAGGCCGCCTACCGGCGCATCGACTGGTCGCGCTATGCCGCGCTGCCGGCGTTCGAGGCCGCGAACCGGCGCAACGCGTACCAGACCTACCTGAACGTCGAGCAGGAAGCGCTGCAGGCGGTGAAGGCGCCCGCGCGAAGGCCTTGAAGCGTGGCCGGTCGCGGGCCGGTCCGCCGAGCTGCGATCACCGTAGTTTGTTGCGGCCGGAGATAGCGCATGGTTGGCCGGCGTGTCCGCCGTCGTCGACGTGTCAGCGCAGCGAGATCGCGCTCAGCGAATGGGCGCGATGCGCCGCAGCGCGGCCTCGAGCGAACCCGCCGTCAGCGCGCCGACATGGGTATCGATCAAGCGCCCGTCCGCCGCGTAGAACAGCGTGATCGGCAGCGCGCGCGAACCGATCGCCGCGCCGATCGCCTTGCCGGGGTCGAGCAGCACGTGATCGAGCGCGAGGCCGCCGTCGGCGAGGTAGCGCTGCGCGGTCGCCGCGTCCTCGCCCTGGTTCGCGAACGCGAAGGCGATGTCGGAGCGCTTTCGCTGCGCCTCCGCGAGCAGCGGCATCTCGTGCCGGCACGGTCCGCACCAGGTGGCCCAAAGGTTGACGACCAAGGGGCGGCCGGCAGCGCGGGCGGCGAGCCCGGCGGGGCCGCCTTGCAACGGCGCGATCGGCAGCGCATCGATCGCCGAAACAGGCGGGTCGGCGCCGAACCGCAACGCGCCGGGCAGCGCGATCCACGCCAATGCGATCGCCAAGGCGGCGAGCGGCAACGCCTTGCGCAGCAAGGTCACCGACCCGGCTCGTCGAGGTCGACCAGAAACTCGGAGACGGTCGTCGACAAGCGCCTTCGCGTGCACCGGTTGCGCCGGGCCATCAGGGCGCTCCTGCTTCGACGAAACAGACGCCGAGTCGTTCGGCGGCTGCCATCAGGCGCTTGTCACGTGACCACAGCGTCGACGGCGTCGCGAGCACGGTGCTCGCCAGCAGATGGACGTCGACCCACCCGATGCCGCCGCCGGCCAGCCGGTTCGACTCGACGAAGGCGAGCGCCTCGGCGTGCGTCGCGACGGCCATCTGCGGCAGCAGGGCCAGATCGGTCAGGAAGCGGGCGCGCTCACGCACACGGCCACAGGCGATTTCGCCGATCACGAACGGATGGCATGCCACCTGACCGGCCCTCAGCAGCGCTGCGAGCCGGCCGACCGGCCTGCGCAGGTGGTCGATCCAGACCGAGGAATCGACCAGGATCACTTGGCGGCGCGACGCTTGACGGGCCGGCGCGCGGGCGCGGAGCGACGACGCGGCGGCGCGGCCGCCGACGGGTCGGAACCGCCGAGCAGCGCGAGACGGCGCGCGGCTTCGCGCTGCACGATGAGCCGCAGGCCCTCGTGCAGCACGGCGGAGCGTTCCTGCACACCCAACGCTTCGGTGGCCTCGGCGAGCAGCGCGTCGTCGAGCGTGACGGTCGTTCTCATGCATCGACTCCTCGATTCGGAAATCCAAGGTTACACCGAAAAAGCCATCAATTGGTGCGCATTCCGATGCTCGCTGCCATTGCTCATGCGGGCCGGGTTGCGGCATCGATTCACCTTGTCGCCAAACGCCTGCTGTTCCGCGTTCACGGCGCGTCCTCGATGCGCCGGGCATCACTTGAACAGGCCGCGCAGCGTGTCCTTCAGCACGTCCTTCGGCGCCGTGCGGGCGCCGGGTGACGAAGCCGCGCCGCTTGCACCGGGCAGCCCGAGCTTGCCGCCGAGCGTCTCGGTCAGCTGATCGCGCAGCCGCCCCTTCAACACGTCGACCGCGACGTCGGACCAGCGGATGGTCCAGTCGATCGACTCGAACGGGCCGGACAACGCGACCGGCACGGTGACGCCCTTGAGCGCTTCGAGCTCGGGACTGCCTTGCCCGGCCGGCGAGCCGATGACCGTCGCCTTGGCGACGTAGTCGATGCGGCCGCGTCCGATGTCGAAGCGGCCGGCGCCGCCGAGGCGCAGGAACGGGCTCTTCATGTCGAGGTCGTCGCTCGACGCCACGCCGCCGGCGATGCGCGCGCTGGCGGTGAGGGAGGAGAAATCGGTCTTCTCGGTGGTGTTCGCGCGCGAGACCGCGTCCTGCTTCATCGACAGCGCTGCCTTGGCCTGGCGCAGGGTGCGTGCGAGGTTGACGCCCTTGATCGCCCCGTCGCGGAGGCGCAGCGCGGCGGTGCCCGACAGCGCGGACCGCAGCGCGCCGATGCTGGTGCCGGTCGACGCGACGTCGGCAGAGACCTGGCCGGTGCCTTCGAGGAGATCCTTGTCGGCCACGTCCTTGAGCAGCGCGTGGACGTCGACGCCGCTCGCGTCCAGCTTCAAGGCGACGCGCTGCCCGGCCGCGGCTGCGCTGCCGCTCGCCTCGAAGCTGCCGCCCCACGCGCGGCCAGCCAGTCGCGAGACGCGGAGCGTGCCGCGTTCGAGCGTCGCCGCGAGGCGCGCGTCGGCGACGCGGTAGCGGCGGAAGACGAGGGTGCCGGCGCCGAGGTCGAAGCGGCCGTCGAGCGCCTTCAGGCCGTCGAGCTTCACCGGCGTATCGGCCGGCACCGGCGCGGTCGGACTGCCGCCGGGAGCCTTGTCGGGCTGCAGGAGCGTGTTGAGGTCCAGGCTGTCGAAGCGCGCGCTCGCGGTGACGGCCGGCACCTCGCCGCCGAGCGCGGCCTGGCCCGACGTCTCGAAGCGGTTGGCGTTGATCGTGCCGGCGAGCTTCCAGCGCGCCGCCTTCGCATCGCCGCCGGCGCTGCCCTGCACGGTGATCTGGAGCGGCTGCAGGCCCGGGTCGACGAAGGTCGTGCGGGCGTCGAGGCGCTCGAGGGTGGCGGCGCGCTTGCCCGCGTCGACGAGCGCGTCGGCCTTCAGCGACGCATCGATCTTGCGCGGGCCCGATGTGCCGGCGAGCGTCAGCTCGAGCCCCGGCAGGCGCAAGGCGTCGAAGGTGCCGCTCGGTGCGCCGCTTTTCAACGTGCCGGCGAGCGCGGTCGCACCCGCGAGCTTGACGCGGCCCGTGAGTGCGCTGCCGGTCAGGCGCTGCGCGTCGGCAACGAGCTGCGGCCAGTCGAGCGCGAACTCGAAGGGATCGGCACCCAGCTTGCCGGCGAGGGCGAGCTTCAGCGCCTCAAGCTCGAGGCGCCGCCCGGTCGAGTCGTACAGCGCGCGCTTCACGTCGAGCGACGACGCGCCGAGCGTGCGCGTTCCGAGGCTCGCGCTCTTGATCGCGATCTGCAGCGGCCCCGCGGTCAGCGTTTTGCCGTCCCAGGCGAGGGCGCCGTCGAGCGCCAGCGCGAGCGCCTTCACTGCGGCGGTCTCGCCCTCGATCGCGAGCTTCACTTCGCGTGCGGCGGCGGTCTTGCGGTCGAGATCGAGTGCGATAGTGAGGCGGCCATCGAGCGCGAGGCGAACCGGTTCGGGTCGCGTCAGCTGCGCGTTGGCACGGACGGTGACGGGGGTCTCGGCCTGGTCCGCGAGGCGCCCCGAGACGAACGACTCGAGGACGACGGTGCCGGCGAGGTCGAGCAGATCGTCCTTCAGGCGCAGGCGCACATCGTCGAGCCTCACGCCGCTCACGTCGAAGCGCACGGAAGCGGCGCCGCCCGGAGGCGGCACCGCGCCGGCCGAGGCCGAAGGCGTCGATCCGCTCACGAGGTCGTCGATGTTGCGGGCGCCCTTCGCATCGCGCAGCCATGCGGCGCGCACGCCCTTCGCCGATACGCGATCGACCACCAGCTCCTTCTTCAGGAGCGGCAGCACGCGCACGGCGAGCGCGGCGTCGTCTACGGCCAGGAACTCGTCGGCCCGGTTGCGCTCCGAGAGCCGCAGCTTCGACACCTTCACCGCGAGGCGCGGGAAAAGCGAGAGTTCGATCGGCCCGTCGATGGCGAGCGTGCGCTGGCGCTCGTTCTTCATCCAATCGATCGCGAGCGACTTGTAGCGGTTGGCATCGAAGGTCGCGACGAGCACCGCCACCGCGACGACGAGCACCGCGACCAGTACGCCGAGGGCGATCGCGATGCGGCGGATCCAGAGGGACGTCATGTCATGGCGAGGCGATGCGAGCGGCTCATTCTCGCGCTCGGCCGATGCCCGAGACGGCGGCGTGGACCGCTGCCCAAGTCGGCGTTGTGCGGCGGGCACTCGGCTACAGTCACTCGAACGGCCGCGGACCCGTTCCACGTTCGATGGCGTCCTCGACGCTCCATCGATCCCGCGCTCGACGCCACGCCGACACCGCCCTCGATATCGACAACCCTTCGCCGGAGACGACATGACCGATCGACGCCATCTTCTTCGCCTGGTCGCGGCGGTTGCCGCCGGCTTCGGCGCCATCGGCGCGCAGGCGCAAGCGACCGCGCCGTTCAAGATCGGCTTCATCCTGCCGATGACCGGCCAGTCGGCATCGACCGGCAAGCAGATCGAGGCCGCGATCAAGCTCTACGTCGCGCAGAACGGCAACACCGTCGCCGGCCGCAAGGTCGAGGTCATCGTCAAGGACGATGCCGGCGTCGCCGACACGACACGTCGGATCGCGCAGGAGCTGGTCGTCAACGAGAAGGTCGGCGTGCTCGCCGGCTTCGGCCTGACCCCGCTCGCCCTCGCGACCGCGCCGATCGCGACGCAGAGCAAGACGCCGATGGTCGTGACCGCGGCGGCGACCTCGATCATCACCGAGCAGTCGCCGTACATCGTGCGCACCAGCTTCACGTTGCCGCAGGTCGCGGTCTCGATCGCCGAGTGGGCCGCGAAGAACAAGATCAAGAAGGTGGTCACGTTCGTCGCCGACTACGGCCCCGGCCTCGATGCCGAGAAGTTCTTCAAGAGCCAGTTCAAGCTGAACGGCGGCGAGATCGCCGGCGAGATCCGCTCGCCGCTGCGAAGCCCCGACTTCGCGCCGTTCCTGCAGAAGGTCGCCGACCTGAAGCCGGATGCGGTGTTCGTGTTCCTGCCGTCCGGGCAGGGCGCTGCGTTCATGAAGCAGTTCGGCGAGCGCGGCCTCGACAAGTCGGGGATCCGCCTGATCGCCACCGGCGACGTCACCGACGACGACCAGCTCAACGAGATGGGCGACGTCGCGCTGGGCGTCGTCAACTCCCACCACTACTCGGCGGCGCACCCTTCGGCGCTCAACAAGAAGTTCGTCCAGGCGTTCGAGACCGCCAACAAGTTCCGGCCGAACTTCATGGCGGTCTCCGGCTACGACGGCATGCGCGTGATCTACAAGGCGCTCGAAGCGACCAAGGGCAAGGGCGGCGGCGACGCGCTGCTGGCGGCGATGAAGGGCCAGCTCTTCGAGAGCCCGCGTGGTCAGGTCCTGATCGACGCGCAGACGCGCGACATCGTCCAGGACATCTACATCCGCAAGGTCGAGCGCGTGCCGGCGATGGGCAACCAGCTCTACAACGTCGAGTTCGATGTGCAGAAGGCCGTGAAGGATCCGGCCAAGGTGAAGTGAGCGCCGCGACGGAGGCGAGATGACCTATCTGGAGCAACGTCGGCACGAACTGCGCAAGCGCCGCATCCAGATGATCGACGGCAGCCTGACCGTCAATTCGCAGACGGTCGACGCCGGCGCCAGCGCGCGCGTCTTCGCCAACTGCTACTGGGGCTTCGCTTCGGCGCCCGACACCGACGCTGCCAGCCTCGGGCGCATTGCCGATGCCGCGCGCCGCAATGCCGGCGCGATGGCGCGCTTCGGCCCGCGGACGATGCCGGCGTTGGCCGAGGGCACCGGGCAGGGCGAGCACGTCTACCATGGGCTGCCCGCGCTCGGCCA
>JBDSAB010000015.1:0-10405 GCA_039922395.1 Caldimonas sp. | reverse complement strand
GAGATCGTGCCCTGGCCGATGATCGCGTAGGCGCGCGGCCCGAGGCCGGTGCCGAGGAACACGTCCTGGACGTCGCGGCGCCGCACCGGTTGCCCGTTGATGTGATAGCTGCTGGTGCCGTCGCGCGTCAGCACGCGCTTGACCGCGATCTCGCTGAAGCGGTTCCACTGGCCGCCGGCGCGGCCGTCGTCGTTGCTGAAGATGAGCTCGACGCTGGCGCGGCCGGCGGGCTTGCGCAGGCTCGAGCCGTTGAAGATCACGTCCTGCATCGACTCGCCACGCAGCTCGCTGGCCTTGCTCTCGCCGAGCACCCAGCGCACCGCATCCATGATGTTCGACTTGCCGCAGCCGTTCGGGCCGACGACGCCGACGAGCTGGCCGGGAAGCTGGAAGTGAGTGGGTTCGACGAACGACTTGAAGCCGGCGAGCTTGATCGAGTTCAGGCGCATGGACGGACGCAGCGATGACAGCGCAGGGAGAGCCTAAGTACTTGATTTACTTAATGAATTGCGACTGGCAACCGGCTCCGGGGCAGGCGCGATGATAGCATCGCACCCTGCCTCCGACGGCCCATCCGATGAAGACTTCGACCCGCAAGAAGGCCGCCTCCGCGGCGCCCATCCTTGACACTTCCGCTGACCGTTCGCCGCCGAACCAGCGGCCGGTTCCGGCGGTCCCGCCGACCGTGCCGAGCCGGCAGCTCGACGTCTTTCCGAACCCGACGCGCGAACGCGACTACACGATCCAGTTCGTGATCCCCGAGTTCACCTGCCACTGCCCGCTGACCGGTCAGCCCGATTTCGCGCACTTCACGATCGAGATGGTCGCCGACAAGTTGTGCATCGAGCTGAAGAGCCTGAAGCTGTACTTCTGGAGCTACCGCGACGTTGGTGCCTTCCACGAGAAGGTGACCAACGACATCGTCGACGACATCGTGAAGGCGACCGATCCGCGCTTCGTCCGCATCACCGCGAAGTGGAACGTGCGCGGCGGCATCTACACGAACGTCGTCGCCGAGCACCGCCAGAAGGGCTGGAAGCCACGGCCGCGCGTCGACCTGTGATGGCGCTCACCCGTTCACTGCGCTCTCCGTCGCTTGAGGACACGCGCCAGGTCGTTCGGCCAGCGCGCGCGGTACCGACATGAATCCCCTGCTCTCTCGCCTTCACCCCTACCCGTTCGAGCGGCTGCGCGCGCTGACGGCCGACATCACGCCGAGTCCAGCGCACCGCCCGATCAGCCTCGGCATCGGCGAGCCGAAACACCCGACGCCGACCTTCATCCGCGAGGCACTGACCGCGAGCCTCGACGGCCTCGCGCAGTACCCGGCGACCGCGGGCGAGCCGGCGTTGCGCACGGCGATCGCCGGCTGGGTCGAGCGCCGCTACGGGGTATCGCTCGATCCGTCGACGCAACTGCTGCCGGTCAACGGATCGCGCGAAGCGCTGTTCGCGCTGGCCCAAACCGTGATCGACCCGACCCGGCCGCACGCCGCGGTCGTCTGCCCGAATCCGTTCTATCAGATCTATGAGGGCGCGGCGCTGCTCGCCGGCGCGCGAACGCTCTACGCCAACAGCGACCCGGCGCGCAACTTCGCGGCCGACTGGGCCGGCATCACGCTGCGCGACTGGGAAGCAACCCAGCTGCTCTACGTCTGCTCGCCAGGCAACCCGACCGGCGCCGTCGTGCCGCTCGATGAATGGCGCCAGTTGTTCGAGCTGAGCGACCGTTACGGCTTCGTGATCGCGTCCGACGAGTGCTACTCGGAGATCTACTTTCGCGACGAAGCCCCGCTCGGTGCTCTCGACGCGGCGCGGCGGCTTGGCCGCCATGACTTTTGCAACCTGATCGTCTTCACCAGCCTGTCGAAGCGCTCGAACGTGCCGGGCTTGCGCTCGGGCTTCGTCGCCGGCGATGCGACCGTGCTGAAGCAGTTTTTGCTCTACCGCACCTACCACGGCAGCGCGATGAGCCCGGCCGTTCAGCGCGCCAGCGCGGTCGCCTGGAACGACGAGGACCACGTCGTCGAAAACCGGCAGAAGTACCGTCGCAAGTTCGCCGAGGTCACGCCGCTGCTCGAGCGCGTCCTCGAGATCCGGCTGCCGGACGCCGGCTTCTACCTGTGGGCCGGCGTGCCCGGCGGCGACGACATCGGCTTCGCGCGCGGCCTGCTCGCTCAATACAATGTGACCGTCCTTCCCGGCAGCCTGCTCGCCCGCGAGGCGCACGGCATCAATCCCGGGAACGGCCGGGTCCGCCTGGCCCTCGTCGCCGAAACCGACGAGTGCCTCGAAGCCGCCGGGCGCATCGTCTCCTTTGCTCAATCAGTCGCATGAACCACCAAGAACTGCAGAACACCATCGACCTCGCGTGGGAGAGCCGGGCCAGCCTGACACCCGAGAACTCGCCCGAGATCCGCGCCTCGGTCGATGCGGTCATCGCCGACCTGAACAAGGGCCGCATTCGCGTCGCCGAGCGGCAAGGCGTCGGTCAATGGACCGTCAACCAGTGGGTCAAGAAGGCGGTGCTGCTGAGCTTCCGGCTGAACGAGAACCAGATGATGCGGGCCGGCGACCTCGGCTTCTTCGACAAGGTGCAGACCAAGTTTTCGCACCTCGACGCCGACGAGATGCGTGCGACCGGCGTGCGCGTGGTGCCGCCCGCAGTCGCGCGGCGCGGCGCCTACCTCGCGAAGAACGTGATCATGATGCCGAGCTACGTGAACATCGGCGCCTATGTGGACGAAGGCACGATGGTCGACACCTGGGCCACCGTCGGCTCGTGTGCGCAGATCGGCAAGGGCGTGCACCTGTCGGGCGGCGTCGGCATCGGCGGCGTGCTCGAGCCGATCCAGGCCAACCCGACCATCATCGAGGACAACTGCTTCATCGGCGCCCGCTCCGAGATCGTCGAGGGCGTGATCGTCGAGGAGAACTCGGTGATCTCGATGGGCGTCTACATCGGCCAGAGCACGAAGATCTACGACCGCGCGACCGGCGAGACCAGCTACGGCCGTATTCCGGCCGGCTCGGTCGTCGTCAGCGGCAACCTGCCGAGCGCCGACGGCAAGTACAGCCTGTACTGCGCGGTGATCGTGAAGCGCGTCGACGCGCAGACCCGGGCCAAGACCAGCATCAACGACCTGTTGCGCAGCTGACCGCGCCGACCGGGTTCGGTCCGGTATTCGTTCACTGTTTCGGGTCCATTCGCAGGAAGGCCCCGTTGCACAATCGCCTGCATTCACGACTTCGGGATCGGGCATGAGCACAGGCAACATGGAGCGGATCCTCCGACTGATGTCGGAGAAGGGGGCGTCCGACGTCTACCTGTCCGCCAGCTCGCCGATCCTGATCAAGATCAACGGCCAGCTGCTGAAGCTCGGCGAGGAGCCGCTGACCAGCACGCAGCCGCGCCAGTTGCTGGCCGAACTGCTGACGCCGAGCCAGCTCGAGGAGCTCGAGGACACCGGCGAGCTGAACCTCGGGGTCAGCATTTCGGGCGTCGGCAGCTTCCGCCTCTCCGGCTTCAAGCAGCGTGGCACGATTGCCGCGGTGTTCCGCTGCATCCCGTTCGACGTTCCGACGCTCGAGAGCCTCAACGTCCCCGAGATCCTGAGCACGATGGTGCTCGAGAAGCGTGGCCTGATCATGATGGTCGGCGCGACCGGTGCCGGCAAGAGCACGACGCTCGCATCGATGCTCGAGCACCGCAACAAGCAGATGGCCGGGCACATTCTGACCATCGAAGACCCGATCGAGTTCCTGTTCAGCAACAAGAAGTCGGTCATCAACCAGCGCGAGGTCGGACGCGACACCCAGAGCCTGCAGGTCGGCCTGAAGAACGCGCTGCGCCAGGCGCCCGACTGCATCATGATCGGCGAGATCCGCGACCGCGAGACGATGACCGCCGCGATCTCGTACTCGCTGTCGGGTCACCTCGTGCTGTCGACCCTGCACGCGAACAACAGCTACCAGGCGCTCGGCCGGATCTTGTCGTTCTACACGCCGGAAGCCCGCCCCGCGCTGCTCGCCGACCTCGGGGCCGGCCTGCGCGCGATCGTCTCGCAGCGCCTGGTGCGGGCGTCGTCCGGTGGCCGCCTGCCGGCCGTCGAGGTGATGCTGAACACCAAGCTGGTATCCGAGCTGATTGCCGCAGCCGACTTTCCCGGCGTCAAGGAAGCGATGGAGAAATCGCTAGCCGAAGGCTCGCAGACGTTCGAGGAAGACCTCGCCCGCATGATCACCGAAGGGCGGATCACGCGCGACGAAGGCCTCGCTTTCGCCGACTCGCCGACCAACCTGATGTGGCGCCTGCAGAACGATGCCTCGCCGCTGTCGGCGGCGCCGGCGAAGAAGGAAGAGACCGACGACCAGCCGAGCTTCACCGAGATCACGATCGACGTGCGACCGGAAGAGCACAGCACGATGTCGGGGAGCCTGCGGCGTTTCTGAGCGCCCTCGCGAGCCCGTGTCGCGAACCCTGCATCTCGCCGAACAGCTGATCGCCTGCCGCTCGGTGACGCCGAGCGACGGCGGCTGCCAGGACCTGATCGCGGCCCGCCTGGCGCCGCTCGGCTTCGATTGCCAGCAGCGACCGAGCGGACCGGCTGAAGGCCGCGTCGCCAACCTGTGGGCGCTCCGGGCGGGCCGTGCGCCGGCGCCGAAGATCCTCGCGTTCGCCGGCCACACCGACGTCGTGCCGACCGGCCCGCTCGACCAGTGGACCAGCGACCCGTTCGTGCCGACGCACCGCGGCGGCATGCTGCACGGCCGCGGCGCCGCCGACATGAAGAGCTCGCTCGCTGCGATGGTGGTCGCGGTCGAGGAGTTCGTCGCCGCACGGCCCGATGCCGCCGGCTCGATCGCCTTCCTCGTCACGAGCGACGAGGAAGGTCCTGCTCTGGACGGCACCGTGACGGTGTGCGACTGGCTCGCCGCGCAAGGCCGGCAGCTCGACTACTGCATCGTCGGCGAGCCGACCTCGGTGCGCACGCTCGGTGACATGATCAAGAACGGGCGCCGCGGCACGCTGTCGGGCAAGCTTCGCGTGCACGGCGTGCAGGGCCACATCGCCTATCCGCATCTCGCCCGCAATCCGATCCACAGCGCGGCACCAGCGCTCGCCGAGCTGGTCGCGACCGAGTGGGACCGCGGCAACGCGTACTTCCCGGCGACCAGCTGGCAGATCTCGAACATCCACGCCGGCACCGGCGCCGGCAACGTGATCCCGGGCGAGCTCGTCGTCGACTTCAACTTCCGCTTCTGCACCGAATCGACGCCGCGCTCGCTGCAGGACCGGGTCGAATCCGTCCTGCGCCGCCACGGGCTCGACTTCCGCATCGACTGGACGCTCGGCGGCGAGCCGTTTCTGACGCCGACCGGCGCACTCAGCGACGCGCTGGCCGATTCGATCCTCGCGGTCACCGGCGTCACCACCGAGCTGTCGACGACCGGCGGCACGTCCGACGGCCGCTTCATCGCGAAGGTCTGTCGCGAAGTGATCGAGCTCGGTCCGGTCAACGCGACGATCCACAAGATCGACGAGTCGGTCGAGGTCGCGAGCCTCGATCCGCTGAAGGACATCTACCGCGGCGTGCTCGAACGCCTCGTTGCGTGAAGGCGCTGCGGAACGGCGGCCGACTCACATGAGGCCGCCCGTCCCGAAAATCGGGCAACATCTCTCCCCGCGATGACCCTGATCGAACTGATCACCGAACAATCCGCCCGCCTCAAGAAGGCGGGCGTTTCGTTCGGCCATGGCACCGGCAACGCGTTCGACGAAGCGGCCTGGCTGGTGCTGTGGTCGCTCGACATGCCGCTCGACGCTCTCGAGGACCACGCCCAGGATCGTGTCGACGACGCATCGATCGCGAAAGCCGAGGCGCTGATCGCACGCCGCATCGAGAGCCGCGTCCCGGCCGCCTACCTGACCCATGAGGCGTGGCTGCAGAACGTGCCGTTCTACATCGACGAGCGCAGCATCGTGCCGCGCTCGCTGATCGCCGAGCTGCTGGCCGACGGCGAAGACACCGGCATCCTCGACGGCTGGCTGTCCGACCGCACCGAGGCCGTTCTCGACCTGTGCACCGGCAACGGCAGCCTTGCCGTGATCGCCGCGATGGCGTACCCCGAGATCGTCGTCGATGCCGCCGACATCTCGGCCGATGCGCTCGCGGTCGCGCGCATCAATGTCGACCGTCATCGACTCGCCGACCGCATCACGCTGCTCGAGTCGGACCTGTGGGCGCGCGTGCGCGGGCCGTACGACCTGGTGCTGTGCAACCCGCCGTACGTGAATGCGCGCAGCATGGCCGCGCTGCCGGTCGAATACCGCGCCGAACCGCAGCTCGCACTCGCCGGTGGCGGTGACGGCATGGACCTGATCCGGCGCATCCTGCACGACGCGCCGGAGCACATGACCGCCGATGCGGTGCTCGTGCTCGAGATCGGCAACGAGCGGCCGCACTTCGAGCGCGCGTTCCCGCGCCTCGAGATCGCGTGGCTCGAAACCAGCGCAGGCGACAATCAGGTCGTGCTGGTCACGCGCCCGGCGCTGGTCGCGCAGCAGCGCCGCAGCGCGCCGGCGAAACCCTGACAGCGGTCGGCGCGGCCAAGGCGGCGCCTTCGTCGCCGGCCCTTCCGTTCGATTCGACCGCCACGGCGCCCACGTCTGGCGATTTCCCTTCATCTCATCACGCGTCCCTGGTCTTCCGATGCTCGTCCTCAATCAACTTTCCCTGCGACGCGGCGTCAAGCTGGTCCTCAACCAAGCCAGCGTCACGCTACAGCCCGGTGAGAAAGTCGGCCTGGTCGGCCGCAACGGCGCCGGCAAGTCGTCGCTGTTCTCGCTGCTGGCCGGCCGCCTGCACGCCGATGCCGGCGACTTCGGCATGCCGCCGCGCTGGCGCATCGCCGAGGTCGCGCAGGAGATGCCCGAAACGTCGGAAGGTGCAACCGACTTCGTGCTGCAGGGCGACACGCGGCTGATGGAAGCGCAGGCCGCGCTGGCCGCGGCCGAGGCTGCCGACGACGGCCACGCGATGGCCGACGCGCACCATGCGATCAGCGATGCCGGCGGCTTCGACGCCCGCCCGCGCGCGCAGTCGATGCTGCTTGGCCTCGGCTTCGCGCTCGGCGAGCTCGATGCACCGGTCGACTCGTTCTCCGGCGGCTGGCGCATGCGACTGCAGCTGGCGCGCGCGCTGATGTGCCCGGCCGACCTGATGCTGCTCGACGAGCCGACCAACCACCTCGACCTCGACGCGCTGGTCTGGCTCGAGGCCTGGCTGCAGCGCTACGACGGCACGATGATCGTGATCAGCCACGACCGCGAGTTCCTCGACGCGACGACGCGCGTCACCGTCCACATCGACGACGCCAAGCTGACCCGCTACACCGGCAACTACACCGCGTTCGAGGAGATGCGCGCCGAGCGTCTGTCGCAGCAGCAGGCCGGCTACCAGAAGCAGCAGGAGCGGATCGCCCACCTGCAGCGCTTCATCGATCGCTTCAAGGCAAAGGCGAGCAAGGCCAAGCAGGCGCAGAGCCGCGTCAAGGCGCTGGCGCGGATGGAAAAGCTCGCACCGGTACTGACCAGCGCCGACTTCCAGTTCGAGTTCCGCGAGCCGCAGAGCCTGCCGAACCCGATGCTGGCGTTCGCGGACGTCGCCTGCGGCTATCCGGCGGCTGGCGCCGAGGGGAGCAACGACCTCGACTTCGCCCATGCGCGGACGGCCGATGCCGCGCCGACTGGCGCGCGCACCATCGTCAGCGGCATCGACCGCTCGGTGCTCGCCGGCCAGCGCATCGGCATCCTCGGTGCGAACGGCCAGGGCAAGTCGACCCTGGTCAAGACGATCTCCGGCGACCTGCCGCCGCTCGCCGGCCAGATCACGCAGGGCAAGGGCCTGACGATCGGCTACTTCGCGCAGCAGGAGCTCGACGTGCTGTCGCCGGCCGACGGGCCGCTGATGCACATGGTGCGCCTGGCCCGCGACGTCGGGCCGGCGGGGCGCGAGCAGGAGCTGCGTGATTTCCTCGGCTCGTTCCGCTTTGTCGGCGAGATGGTGACGCAGGCGGTCGGCACGCTGTCCGGCGGCGAGAAGGCGCGCCTCGTCCTGGCGATGCTGGTCTGGCAGCGCCCCAACCTGCTGCTCCTCGACGAGCCGACCAACCACCTCGACCTGACCACCCGCGAGGCGCTCAGCATGGCCCTCAACGAGTTCGAGGGCACGGTGATGCTGGTGAGCCACGATCGTGCGCTGCTGCGCGAGGTCTGCGACGAGTTCTGGCTGGTGACCGCCGGCGCCGTCAAACCGTTCGACGGCGACCTCGATGACTACCAGCGCTGGCTGCTCGAACAGTCGCGTGCCGCGGCGCGTGAACGCAGCGCGGGCAGCGACGAGCGCAAGCGCCGTGCTGCTGCGGAGGCCAAGCCGAAGGTCGCCGATGCGAATGCTGCAAGCGGTCGACCGGCTGCAGCACCGCCACCGGCGCTGGCCCCCGCTCCGCCGAAGCGCCGCGAGGATCGGCAGGCCGCCGCGCAGGCCCGCCAGCAGCGCGATGGTGCGATCCGGCCGCTGCGCAAGGAACTCAATCTCGTCGACAACCGTCTCGGCGTGCTGTTCGCGGAGCGCGAAAAGATCGAAGGCACGCTTGCCGATCCGTCGACGACGCCGGCTCAGCTCGCCGACGGCGGCAAGCGGCTGAAGGCGATCGGCGAGCTGATCGAGACGCTCGAAGCGCGCTGGCTCGAGCTGAGCACGCAGATCGATCAGCTCGCTGAAGCGACAGGCTGATCCGCGGTCGCACTCCCGTCGAGAAGCCCTAAGACTCTGCGGACTTTTTATATTGCGTGCGATTTAATTGTTCGTCGTATAATAAAATTCGAGCGATGATGAAGAGATCAATCGCCGCCAGTGATAAACGGGAGACCGCTGCGCGACCCGGCGCCCGTCCCGACTGGTTGCGTCTCGAAAGCCAGTTGTGCTTCGCGCTCTATTCGAGCTCGCTCGCGATGACGAAGCTTTACAAGCCGCTGCTCGAGCCGCTCGGCCTGACCTACCCGCAGTACCTGGCGCTGCTCGTGCTGTGGGAGCAGGACGGCATCGCAGTCGGTTCGCTCGGTGAGCGGCTGTATCTCGACTCCGGCACGCTGACGCCGCTGCTGAAGCGACTCGAAGCGGCAGGCCTCGTGCACCGCGAGCGCTCCGTCGACGACGAACGGCGCGTCCTGGTCCACCTGACCGACGATGGACGCGCGCTGCGTGCCCGCGCGCGCGGCATTCCGCGCGAACTCGCCGGCGCGACTGGCTGCAGCGCCGAGGAGGTCGCGAGCCTCACACGGCAACTGCAGCAGTTGCGCAGCCAGCTCGTCGCTGCCGCTGTCAGCGCGACGATTTCCTGACCCTTTCCCCCACCCCTGCAAAGGATCGCCGATGAAGATCGAAAAAGTTCTCTACACCGCCCATGCCAAGTCCACCGGCGGCCGCGAAGGCACGTCGAAGACCGACGACGGCGTGCTCGACGTCAAGCTCACGACCCCGAAGCAACTCGGCGGCAACGGCGCGACCGGCACCAACCCCGAACAGCTGTTCGCGGCCGGCTACTCGGCCTGCTTCATCGGCGCGATGAAGCACGTCGCGATGAAGCAGAAGATCGCGCTGCCGGCCGACACGTCGATCACGGCCGACGTCGGCATCGGTCCGATCCCGACCGGCTTCGGCATCCAGGTCGCGTTGAACGTCAAGATCCCGGGCATGGAACGGGCCGCCGCCGAGCAGCTCGTGCAGGCCGCTCACCAGGTCTGCCCGTACTCGAACGCAACGCGCGGCAACATCGACGTCGCCCTGAACGTCGTCTGACCTTTCGAGCGCGGCGCCGCTACTCGCAGCGGTTGCGACGGGCCGGCCTCAGGCGGCGCCTAGGCCGGCCAGCAGTTGCAGCATCAACTCGATGCGCGCCTGCACCGGCGTCAGCGCGCCGGCCGACGGCAGCACGTCACCGCTTCGACGGCCACCCGGCACGATGCGCCCTTCCTGGCAGCGCGTACTGCGCAGCACCGCGACACCCGATGCCTGCGCAGCCCGCAACGCCGCCTCGAGCGCGTGGTGCAGGGTTCCGTTGCCGGTGGCAGCCACGACGATGCCCTTCACCTCAGCGTTAACGAGGGCCTCGACCATCCAGGCGCCCGCACCGGCTGCGGCCGTGACGATCGCGACAGGCGGCCAGCGCGCAGTGTCGATAGCCAGCACGTCCGCACCGAGGCCCGGTTCGTCAGGCCAGTCGCGAAGCTGCCGCAACCGCCCTTCCTCGACCCGCCCGAGCGGCCCGGCGTCGCCCGACGAGAACGCATCGAGGCGGTAGGCGTGCACCTTGCGGACGTCGGCGCCGCGGTGCACCGAGCC
>JBDSAB010000014.1:0-6282 GCA_039922395.1 Caldimonas sp. | reverse complement strand
GCCGCCGTCGCGGTACCAGTTGTGCAGCGCCGAGAAGTCGAGGTCCCAACCCGACAGCGTGGTCACCAGCTTCAGGTTGCCGCCGCGCACCCGCGGCCGGCTGATCAGCGGGATCACGATGAAGTCGTTGATGACGATGTCGTTCATCTTGATATAGGTCGCGGCCCGCTTGACTGGGTCGAGTTCCGACTTGGCCGAGAGCGCCAGCTTGTCGTACTCCGGGTTGACGTAGCGACAGATGTTCCGGCCGGCCCACTTGTTCGCCTTCTGCGCGGCCTCGGCGGCGATGTACTGGTCCATGAAGCGCTCGGCGTCGGGCGCGGTCATGGTGGTGGTGTACATCTGCAGGTCGGACCAGAACTTCGGATAGGTGTCGGGGTTGGCGAAGTCGGAGGAGAAGAACACCGAGGCAGACACCGACTTCAGCTCGAGGTCGATGCCGGCCTTCTGCGCCGCCTGCTTGACGATCGCCTGCTCCTTCTGGCGCGTCGGGTTGATCGACGTCTGATAGACGAACTTCATCTTCTTGCCGCCTTTTTCGCGGATGCCGTCGGCACCCCGCTTCCAGCCGGCGGCGTCGAGCAGGGTGTTGGCCTTCTCGATATTGAATTCCCACTTCGTGTTCGGCGAGCGGAATCGCGAGGGTGCGTTCATGAAGTTCGCGGTCGCCACGCCGGTGCGACCGTAGATGAACTCCTGCATGCTCTTCTTGTCGCAGAGCAGCGACATGGCCTCGCGCACCTGCTTGTCGGAGAACGCGAAGTGCTTGCTCTTGATGCTGCCGCGCTCGCCCTCGACCTCGTTCCAGGGGTCGGTGATATTGACCTGGATGAACTCGATGTCGCCGCTCGGCACGATGTGGGCCTTGCCCTTGCCGCCGGCTTCCATGCGCTTCAACACCTCGTCCTCGACCTGCAGGTTCCAGGCGTAGTCGTACTCGCCGGTCTGCAGCACCGCGCGCGCGGCCGAGGTCGCGTCGCCGCCGCCCTTCATCTCGATCGTGTCGAAATGGGGCCGGTTGGGCATGTGGTAGTTCTTGTTCAGCGCGCCCGTGACGAGGTCGCCCGGCTTGAAATCGACGAAGGTGTACGGGCCGGTGCCGACCGGCTTCAGGTTGGTGGGTGCCTCGCGCGACTTGGCGCCGGCATAAGGGCCGAACAGGTGCTTCGGGATGATCATCCCTTCGGCGGCCACGAACGCGGTGGCCCAGAACGGCGTTGCGTTCTTGAACGAAACGAGGACGGTGTGGTCGTCGACCTTGGTGACGGTGATGTCCTTGTAGACCGCGATCGTCACCGCGGCCGTCGCCGGATCGCGCGCGTACTCCCAGGTGAAGACCACGTCGTCCGCGGTGAAGGGCTTGCCGTCGTGCCAGGTCACGCCCTTCTTCAGGCGCCAGCGCACGACCTTGCCGCCTTCGAGCACGCCGCCGTTGGCGACACTCGGGATGTCGGCCGCGAGGATCGGCACCAGGTTGCCGTCGTTGTCCCAGATCGCGAGGGGCTCGTAGAAGACGCGCGAGGCTTCCTGATCCTTGGTGCCGTTCGCGAAGTGCGGCTGCAGCAGGGTCGGCCCTTGCCACCATAACGTCTTCAAGGCACCGCCGCCGCCGCGCTTGGTCGGCTTGTAGACGAGTGCCGACTGCGCCTGGGCGACGCCGGCGTGCATCAGCATCATCGATGCCATCGGCGCGGTCAGGCCGAGGCCGACCATCTGCTGGATGAAGCGGCGCCGCGGCAGTTGGCCGGTGCGAACGTCCTCGATCAGTGCACGCAGTTCTAGCTCTTGCATCGCGATCCTCCGGAAATGGTTGCAAGCCGACGGCCTTCGAGCCGCCGGCCGATCCTATCGGTTCGCCCCGGCGTGGACATCCGGGTCGGCCCTCCCGCAAAGACCCCGGCACGAGCCCGGAGATGGCGGATCTCGATCCCTAGGTGCAATTCCCGCGCCAAGCCGCCGGCACCGAGATGGTGGGAGGCCACCGGCCTTTCGCGGAACGGCCCTCAAGGGCACCCGGACTGCGCCGATAAGAAGGACTTGCCAAGCGCCCTGGCCCGGGGGCGGCACTTCCAAGGCGGGCGGAGGTTTCCCATGTCGATCGCAATCCACTCCTCGAAGCACGCCGGCCATGTCACCGAGGCTTCCGCCGTTTCACGCCGCCGCGACAGCGAGCCGGACGCCGCATCGACGCCCGAGCGCAGCGCCGAAACGAAGGCGCCGAAGGGCCGCCATGCGCTGATGAACGCGCTTTCCGAGGCGCTCTCGAGCCTCGGGTCAGCAGCGACCTCGGCCACGAGCGAGACCGACTCGACAGACGACGCTGCTGCGCCGGCTGCCACCACCCGCGAGCAGAAGGAGGCCCTGCACGCCTTTGCCCACGAGCTCTTCAACGCGCTCCGGCCGACGTCGGACGGGCCCGGCAAGGGTCATCACGGACGCGGATTCGCCTGGGGCCGGACCAGCCTGGGCGACCTGGCCGAGCGGCTCGAAGCACTGGCCCAGAAGCTTGGGGGCGCCACCGCGACGCCGACACCGAGCCCGACACCGACACCGAACCCGGTCGATGCCTCGACCGATCCGGTGACGACCGGCGGCACAAGCACGACGACTACCGGGACGACGACTCCGGGAACGACAACGACGGGTACGGCGGCCACGGGTACGGCGACCGCAACCACGGCTGCGACCAGCACGGTTGCCGCAAGCACGACCGCCGCATCGGCCGCCGCCACGACTTCACCGGCCGTCGCGCCTTCGACAACGAGCAGCCCGGTCATGACAGTCACGACGCCGGTCAAAACGACCGCGCCGGTCGCAGCGCCCGCCGAGTCGCCGCTGCTGGCGGCATTCCGCCAGCTCACGTCGGCGCTCAAGGGCGGTGCAACGAGCGGTGCCACCGACACGTCGCCGGCCGACGCCCTCGCGGCGCTGCTGCACAAGATGTCGCAGGCCTTGACGCCGGACGGCCACGTCGAGGCGCCGGCCAGCGGCAGCCTGATCGACGTCACGGCCTGATAGCGTGACGGCTCGCGCCGCGACCAGCGGCGGACGCCGAAGCGCGCCGGTTCAGGGACGCTTCAGGAAATCGGCGTTGTCGTCCGATACCGGCTTGAACAGCTCGTCGAAGATCGCGCCCGGAATGGTGTCGGTGACATCGCGCACCGTCAGTCCGGTCAGCAGGTCGTAGGACGAGGCCCGCCAGCTCGGCACCTTGGCCGGGTTCAGCACGCGCACCGCCGCTTCGCCAGACGCCGCGCCTTCGGCCACCGGCGGGTCGACTTTGGCCGCGGTCGTTCGAACTTCGGGATGAAAGGTCCGCTTGACGACCCGCGGTTCAGGCGCTTCGATCGGACCACTGCCGACGTCGACGAATTCGCCCTGCGGCGAATCGCTGGTCATGCGCCAGACCCGGCGCGGCACAGGGGGTTTCTTCGGGTCCATTGCGGACCTCCCAATCCTTGAAGGCCTCCAGTGTAGATGGGGCGGCCATTCGACGTTGTAACCGTCGCGCCGGCTTTAACATCGCCGGCCATGCAAGCCCGCATTCCCGGTCGCCGTTCGCTGCATTCGCCGGGGCCGACCCATGTGCCCGACGAGGTGGTGGCCGCAATGGCGCGCCAACCGACCGATCTGGCCGACCCGCGTGTCGCCGCGCTCGTCGCCGCGTGCGAGTCGGGCCTCAAGGACTTGCTGAAGACCGCGCGCGCCGAGGTCTTCTTCTACTCGGCGAACGGCCACGGCGGCTGGGAAGCCGTGATTGCGAATCTGGTCGCGCCGGGCACCTCGATCCTGGTGCCGGGCACCGGGCACTTCTCCGACGGCTGGGCCGAGCAGGTCGAGGCGTTCGGCGGCGTCGCGCTGCGCACGCCGTATGTCGAGGGGCTGCCGATCGATCCGGCCGCGGTCGAGGCCGTGTTGCGCGACGACACCGGCCACCGCATCGCGGCGGTCTTCGCGGTTCATACCGACACCGCCAGCGGCACCACCTCCGACCTCGCCGCGCTGCGCCGCGCGATCGACGCTGCAGGACACCCGGCGCTCTTCGTCGTCGACGTCGTCGCCTCGCTCGGCGCCGCGCCGTTCACGATGGATGCGCTCGGCGTCAACGTCGCGATGGGCGCATCGCAGAAGGGCTTGATGCTGCAGCCGGGCATGGCCTTCGTCGCGGTCGACGAGCGTGCGATGGCGGTCGCCGACGCGACCCCGGCGCACCGCTTCTACTGGGACTGGCAGCGCCGCCGCAGCGAACATTCGTACCGCAAGTTCTGCGGCACACCGCCGCTCGCCCACCTGGCCGGTCTCGAAGCGGCTCTTGGCCTGATCGCCGCCGAAGGCCTCGACCGCGTGCACCTGCGCCATGCGCGCCTCGCTCGCGCCGTGCACGCCGCGGTCGGCAGCTGGGCCGAAGCCGGCGCTGTCCGCCTGTTCACGAAGACGGCCGCGGCCCGCTCGGTTTCGGTGACAGCAGTCGAGGTCACGCCAGGGATCGACCCCGAAGCGCTGCGCGCGGTCGCGCGCGAACGCTTCCAGGTCGCGATCGCCGGTGGGCTTGGCCCGCTGCATGGCCGCGTGTTCCGGATCGGCCACCTCGGCGACATGAACGAAGCCATGATCCTCGGCTGCCTGGCCGGCGTCGAAGCGGCGATGCGGGTCCAGGGCATTGGGCACGGCGGGCGGGGTGTCGAAGCCGCCATTGCCGCGCTGGTCGATTGACCGGGCTGGCGCATCAAAGAAAGGGCTCGCATGGCTCACCGTTCGACCACGTCTCTCGCCGGCCTGATCGCAGCACTCGCGCTGGTCGGCTGCACCGCCACCCCGCCCCGCAGCACCGACGCGACGCTCTACCAGCGGCTCGGCGGTCAGGCGGCCATCGCCGCGGTGGTCGACGACGCGATCACGAACATCTCGGGCGACCCGCGCATCAACGAGCGCTTTCGCAACAGCGACACGCTGCGGCTGAAGAACGGCCTGGTCGAGCTGCTGTGCGATCGGACCGGCGGCCCCTGCACCTACCGCGGGCGCAACATGGCCGATGCGCATGAGGGCATGCGGATCCGCGACGACGAGTTCGACGCGCTGGTGGACGATCTGGTTCGCGCGCTCGACAAGCACCGCGTGCCGGCGCGTGAGAAGAACGAGTTGCTGGGGCTGCTAGGCAGGATGCGCAACGCGATCACGGACCACTGAGCCTCGCCCCGCTCACGGCACCTGCGGCCCCGCCCGCACCCGCAGCGACAGCCACTGCATCGCCAGCACGGCCACGATCAGCACGACGCCGATGATGTCGGCGATCACACCCGGGTAGACCAGCGCGACCCCGGCGACGATCAGCAGCACGCGTTCGAACGCGGTCGCGCGCCGCAACACCCAGCCCTGGAAGCCGCCGGCGAGCGCCGCGATGCCGAGCGCCGCGGTCAAGGTGACCTCGGCGATCGAGGTCCAGTTGGCGGCGGCAAGGGCCTTCGTCGATCCCATCAGCAGCAGCCCCTGCCCGCTCGGGTCGAGCACGAACATGAACGGCAGCAGGAACGCCGGCACCGTGTACTTCCAGCACTGCAATGTCGTCTTGTACGGATCGCCGCCGGTGATGGCGGCGGCCGCGAACGGCGACAGCGCAGTCGGCGGCGAGACCTCCGAGAGGACTGCGTAGTAGAAGATGAACATGTGGGCCGCGAAGTCGGGCACGCCGAGCTTGATCAGCGCCGGCGCCGCGATCACCGCGCAGATGATGTACGACGCGGTCACCGGTACTGCGAGGCCGACGATCCAGACCACCAGCGACGTGAACAGCGCGGTCAGCAGCAGCGAGCCGGCGGCATAGTCGATCACGATGCTGCTGAACTTCAGGCCGAGGCCGGTCAAGGTGACGACGCCGACGATGATGCCGGCGCCGGCGCAGGTCGCGCCGACGTTGAGCATGCCGAGCGAGCCGCCCTCCATCGCCTTCGCGAACTTCGAATCGAGCAGGTGCTCTTTGACCGAGCCTTTGCCGCGGAACAGGTCGTACGAGAACAGCGCGGTCTCGGGGCGCAGGAAGCTGGTCGCGAAGGCGACCACGGTGGCCCAGAACACCGAGAGCACCGGCGAGTAGCCCCACATCATGAAGAAGACGATCGAAACCAGCGACAGGAAGTGGAACCAGTAACGCTTGCTCAGGTTCCAGACGCTGTCGACTTTCTCGAACGCGACGTTGCCCATGCCGTACTTGCGCGCATCGATCTCGACCATCAGGAACAGCGCGAGATAGAACAGCAAGGTCGGGATGACGGCCATCAGCAGCAC
>JBDSAB010000013.1:0-2653 GCA_039922395.1 Caldimonas sp. | reverse complement strand
CGAGTTCGCCTGGGTCGTGAGGGCGCTCGATTGGTGGCAGCGCATCAAGGAATGGGTCGGCGTCGCGGTGCGTGAATCGCGTGTCTGGCGCGGCGTGCGTGCGATCGTCCGGCAGAGTCGCAGCTGGTTGAAGCAACGCCTGCGGTAGAACCGTCGGATGGGCGCACGCATCTTCGTCAACCGGGTCCTGGAGGCCGGCGCCGTCTTCGACCTTCCGGAGGCGCAGGCCCGCCACGTCCAGGTGCTGCGACTTCAGCCCGGCGACATGCTCGCGCTCTTCGACGGCAGCGGCGGGGAATGGCGGGCCTTCGTGCAGCAGATGGGGCGGTCGACCGTGACCGTGCGCCTCGATGTGCACGACGCGGTCGAGCGCGAGCCGCCTCGGCCGGTCACGATCGCCTTCGGCATGCCGGCCAACGAGCGCATGGACGCGCTCGTCGAGAAGGCGACGGAACTCGGCGTCGCGGCGATCCAGCCGCTGGTCTGCGAGCGATCGGTGCTGCGGCTGACCGGCGAGCGCGCAGTCCGGCGCGTCCAGCATTGGCAACAGGTCGCCGTCGCGGCAAGCGAGCAGAGCGGCCGCACCCGCATACCGACGGTCGGCGCGATCCAGACGCTGCCGCTTTGGCTCGCCGGGCTCGGCGCGCCGGCGGGCGATCTGCGGCGCGTCGTCCTCGGTGTCGACGCGGCTGCGCGGTGGAATGCCGACGTTGTCGATCAGCGCGGGCTGCTCGTCCTCAGCGGGCCGGAAGGCGGCTTGACCACCGCCGAGATCGCCGCTGCGCGCCACGTCGGGTTCGAGCTCTTCTCGCTCGGTACGCGGGTGCTGCGTGCCGACACGGCGCCACTCGCCGTGCTGGCCTGGTGCGCGCTTCAGGCGCCTGGCTGAGCGGCGCTGCCGGCGTCCGGCCGGGCCGAGCCGGCGACCAGGTTGAAGCGGAACAGGCGGCATTCGATCGGGCCGTTCCACATCGGAATCTTGCGCGACTCCTTCAGCCGCATCGACCCGGGCAGCTTGCGGTCGGGGCTCAGCACGAAGGCAGTCCAGCCGGCCGGATGATTCGTGTAGGCCCGCTTCCAGTGGCTCGCGAGCCGAGCAAAGAAGTCGCTCGGCAGTTCGCGATTCGCGGTGTCGACGGCGTCGTGGGCGCGCCGGTCCGGGCCGTCATCGGTCTCGCGTTCGATCTCCCGCTGCTCACCGCGCGCCCCCTTCGGCTCGATGCGTTCGCCGTACGGCGGGTTGAGCATCAGCGTGCCGGGCAGGTCGGGCGCGATCGACGGCGCGGGCCGCTCGAGCGCATCGCCGCCGTTGAAGGTGACGACATGGGCGACGCCGGCCCGCTCGGCATTGCGGCGGGCGAAGTCGATCATCCGGAACGAGACGTCGCTGCCGAAGATCGGCACGTGCGCCACGTGGATCCGGGTCTGCGCGTGGCTCTTCATGCGCTGCCATTCGGCGCGCATCGCATCGGTCGCGAACGGCAGCAGGCGCTCGAACGCGAACCTTCGCTTCAGCCCCGGCGCGATGCCGCAGGCGATCTGCGCCGCCTCGATCGCGATCGTGCCGGAGCCGCAGCACGGGTCGTGGAGCGCGCCGCCCGCATCGGGCGCGCCGCGCCAGCCAGCGGCGGCAAGCATTGCGGCGGCGAGCGTCTCCTTCAGCGGCGCGTCGCCCTTGTCGATGCGCCAGCCGCGCTTGAACAGCGACTCGCCGGAGCTGTCGATGTAGAGCACCGCGCGCGTTTCGGCGAGGTGCAGCACGAGCTGCAGATCGGGGTGCTGGGTGTCGACGCTCGGCCGCTGGCCGGTCGCGTCGCGCAGCATGTCGCAGACCGCGTCCTTGACGCGCAGCGCGGCGAAGTTGACGCTGCGCAGCGGACTGCGATGGACCGTCGTGTCGACCCGCAGCGTGTGGCGCGGCGTCATCCACTCGGACCAGTCGACGCCGCGGGCCAGGTCGTAGAGCTCCTGCTCACCGCGGTAGTCGCACGCCCCGACCTCGATCAGCACGCGCTGGGCAAGCCGGCTCTCCAGGTTCAGGGTCATGACCTCGAACGGGTCACCCGACAGCCCGACGCCGCCGCGCGCCTCGACGACCGCGGCCTGCGGCAGCACGGTGCGGATCTCGGTTGCAAGCAACGGCTCGACGCCGGCGGCGCACGGCAGGAACAGCGGCAGCGGCATCAGGGCAACCGCATCACATCGCCTTGCGCAACTGGGTCGGCGCGATCTTCAGCGCCTCGCGGTACTTCGCGACGGTGCGGCGCGCGACCTGGATGCCCTGCTCGTCGAGCATCTGCGAGATCTGGCTGTCGGACAGCGGCTTGGCCGGGTCCTCGGCGGCGACGATCTGCTTGATCAGCGCACGCACCGCGGTGCTCGACGCGTTGCCGCCGGCCTCGGTGTTCAGCGACGAGCCGAAGAAGTACTTCAGCTCGAAGGTGCCGAACGGCGTCGACATGTACTTGGCGGTGGTGACGCGCGAGATCGTCGATTCGTGCAGGCCGAGCTCGTCGGCGATCTCGCGCAGCACCAGCGGCTTCATCGCGATCGCGCCGTGCGTGAAGAAGCTCTTCTGGCGCTCGACGATCGCCTGCGAGACGCGCTGGATCGTGTCGAAGCGCTGCAGGATGTTCTTGACGAACCAGCGCGC
>JBDSAB010000012.1:0-5694 GCA_039922395.1 Caldimonas sp. | reverse complement strand
GCGTCGGCTCGGGCTCGCGCGCCAGGTCGTACAGGCGCTGCACCGCGAAGTGCTCGACCTCGTCGTCGTAGTCGATCTGCAGGCTGCGCACGCACGGCCCGGCCTGCAGCACGTTGTTCATGCTGATGCCCGACGGCTTGTCGCGCGGCCCGGCGGCCCAGTTCGGCGTCCACGCGAAGTCGGCGGGGTAGATGTCGGTCGTCAGCCGCTCGCTGTAGCCGTGCAGCTGGTCGGGACCGATGAAGTGCATCTTGCCGGCGAGGATCGTGCGGTAGCCGGCCGCATCGAGCGCATGCGCGAGGGTCGGCACCGAAGCCGGCAGCTCGCTCGCGTTGTCGTACGCGCCGATCGAGGTCGGCAGGCGCCCGCTCAGCATCGAGAAGCGCGACGGTGCGCAGATCGGCGAGTTGCAATAGGCGGCGTCGAACACGACGCCGCGCTCGGCAAGCGCCTGCAGGTGCGGCGCCTTCACGACCGTGCCGCCGTAGCACGGCAGCGGCGCGGCCGCCATCTGGTCGGCCATCACGAAGAGGATGTTCGGCTGCCGCTTCATGGCCGAGGGCGTTCAGTCGACCTTGGCGCCGGAGGTGCGGATCACTTCGGCCCAGCGCGCGCGCTCGGTCTTCACCATCGCCGCGAACTCGGCCGGGCTCGATGTCACGACGTCGGCACCTTGCTTGGCGAAGAAATCGCGCACCTCGGGCGTGGCGAGGACCGCGAGGGTCTCCTTGTGCAGGCGCGCGATCACCGCGTCGGGCGTGCCGGCCGGCGCCATCAATCCGTACCACGACTCGACGACGAAGCCCGGCACGCCGGCTTCCTGCATCGTCGGAAATTCGGGCGTCGCGGCCGAGCGCCTGGCACCGGTCACCGCAAGCGCCTTCAGCTTGCCCGAGCGCACGTGCGGCAGCGCGAGCGGCGTGTTGACGAACGCGAACGCGGTCTGCCCGGCCATCAGGTCGGTGACCGCCTGCGGCGCGCTCTTGTACGGCACGTGGATGACATCGATGCCGGTCAGCGACTTCAGCATCTCGCCGGACAGGTGGTTCGACGCGCCGTTGCCGAACGACGCGAAGCTGAGCGCGCCCGGCTTGCTCTTCGCGAGCGCGACCAGTGCGGCGGCGCTGTCGACCCCGAGCGCCGGGTTGACGACGAGCAGGTTCGGCACCGAGGCGATCAGGGTGACCGGCTTGAAGTCGCGTTCGGCGTCGAACGGCAGCTTCGGGTAGAGGCCGGGGTTGATGGTGTGCGTCCCGGTCGTCGCCATCACCAGCGTGTAGCCGTCGGCGGGAGACTTCGCGACCGCGTCGACGCCGAGGTTGCCGCCGGCCCCGGGCTTGTCGTCGACGATGACCTGCTGGCCGAGGCGCTCGCCGAGCGGCTGCGCCAGAGCGCGGGTCAGGATGTCGACCCCGCCGCCGGCCGCGAACGGCACGACGATGCGGACCGGCCGGCTCGGGAAGTCTTGCGCGAACGCTGGCGCGACGGCCGCCGCGCTGACAAGGAGGGCGACGCAAAGGGCTGCGCGACGGTTGAAGCTGGGCATCCGGGGCCTTGAAAATGTAATGGATTACATCCTAGGGCCCGACTGTGACACCCGCGTGACCCTGCGGCCACCGGATGAACCCGATGTCGAGGATTGGCTCGAGGCGCGGATTCCGCGCGCTGAGGCGACCTGGGTTGTGAGGCCGGCCTTCCGCCGGCGCGACTCAGCCGTGCAGCGCGAAGTAGTCGCAGGTCAACTGCGCGAGCGCGCGCACGCCGACCCCGAAGGCGCGTTCGTCGGCGAAGAAGCGCGGCGAATGGTTCGAGTACGCCTTCGCCGGATCGGTCCCCGGCGGCGTCACGCCGACGAAGAAGAACAGGCCCGGCACGACCTGCTGGTAGAACGAGAAGTCCTCGGCGCCGGTCACCTTCGGCACCAGCAGCAGGGCGCCGGGGCCGGCGACGCGTTGCAAGGTGGGCAGCATCGTCTCGGTCAGCGCGGGGTCGTTGACGGTGACCGGGTAGTTCTTGTCGATGCAGACCTTGCAGCCGGCGCGCGAGCCGCGCGAGATGGCCTCGGCCAAGGTGGTCACGCGCTCGTGGATGTCGTCGCGCATCTCCTCGTCGAACGTGCGCACGGTGCCGCGCATCTCGACGCTGTCGGGGATGATGTTCTCGCGCACGCCGCCCTTGATCATGCCGACCGTCACCACTGCCGGCTCGCGCGCGATGTCGACGCCGCGGCTGACGATGGTCTGCAACCCGAGCACGACCTGGGCCGCGGTGACGATCGGGTCGACGCCGAGCCAAGGCGCCGCGCCGTGGGTCTGCTTGCCGAGAACGGTGATGCTGAAGCGGTCCGAGCTCGCCATCGTCGGGCCCGATCGGTAGCCGACGATGCCGGTCGGCAGACGCGACGTGACGTGCAGGCCGAAGATCGCATCGGGCACCGGGTTCTGCAGCACGCCTTGCTCGATCATCAGGCGCGCGCCGCCTTCTTCGCCCTGCGGCGGCATCTCTTCGGCCGGCTGGAAGATGAACTTCACCGAGCCGTGCAGCTGCGCGCGCAGGCCGACCAGGATCTCGGCCACGCCCATCAGGATCGCGGTGTGGCAGTCGTGGCCGCACGCATGCATCACGCCGACCTCCTCGCCGTTCCAGGTCGCGCGCACCTTCGAGGCGAACGGCACGTCGACGTCCTCGGTCACCGGCAGCGCGTCCATGTCGGCGCGCAGCGCGACGACCGGACCCGGGAACGCGCCCTTCAGCAAGCCGACGACGCCGGTGTGGGCGACGCCGCTCTGCACTTCGTCGAGGCCGATCCCGCGCAGGTGGGCCTGCACGATGTCGGCGGTGCGGAACTCGCGGTTGCCGAGCTCGGGATGCGCATGCAGGTCGCGCCGCCACGCGATCACGCGCGGCTCGATGGCGGCGGCTGCCGCATCGATCTGTTCGGCCAGCGTGCTGGCAGTGAGCAATCGGTCGTTCATCGGAGCCTCGCGGATGAGTGGTCACGCCTGGATGCGGCCACCCTATCACAGCGACTTCGAGCGGCGCGCCGCGCCGTCACAACTCCTTCAGCGCATCGAGCCCCACCGGCCCGTCGTCGCTGGCGAAGCGGATCGCGTTCTCGCGGCCCTGCGACTGGTCGAACCCATTGATCCGGGTCGCGCCGGTGTCGAACAGGCGCACCTTGCCGCCCTTCTGCAGCGCCAGGCGGTGCTTCGTCGCAAAGAACGCGTAGCGGGTGTCGTTGGCCGAGCCGGCGCTGTTCGGCTCGCCCAGATCGTCGGGCCACCAGCGCTCGGCGGCGGTCATCTTCTCCATCGGCTTCATCGGCCTCATCGGCTTCATCGGTTCCATGGTTGCGTCCCGGTTCTCATCGAAAGGCGAGCTCGCCCTCGATCGAGTCGTCGAGGGTCTTGCCGATCGCCGCGCCGACCAGCATCTTGATGCCGGCGACGGCGCTGCCGTGCTTGTTGTCCCAGTAGTAGCCGCCGGTCGGTCGAACCCCGATCACGGTGATGCGCGGGTCGTTCTCGCCCTCGGTGAACCAGACCTTCAGAATGGACTTCCAGAGGTCCTTGATCCGTTTGCGGTCGCGCGACACCGAGGCGGTGCCGGTGAGGGTCAGGAACCCGGCATGCTCGGAACCCTGGAAGAACAGCCGCACGGCCGGATCCTTCCCGAGCTCGAGGTTCTTGTGGCTGTCGCTGGCGCTCAGGAACCAGAGCGTGCCGTCGTCGTCGACCTCCTGCACGCTCATCGGCCGGGTCGCGCCCGAGCCGCCGGCACTGACCGCCGTGCAGAAGAAGCAGCTCTCGGTCTGCTTGACGACGTCGCGGATGCGTTCGACGGCCTTCTTGCCGGTGAGGTCTTCGCGGTTCTCTTCGGGTTGGTTCCTGTTGATCGAGTCCATGGGTGGGCGGGTCCTGCGGGTGGAAGCGACGATGTTTCCGCAACCGCATCGATCGGACAGCCGGGCGACCGCGCGGCGGACGGTAGGTTCATTCCGACGTGCGAGCGCCGCCGGCGCAGCCCGGCCGCGCGGCGCCACCCGCGGCCCGCGAATGGTCTCGTGCCCCGTGCGACGATCGAGCGATGCTGAAGACCCTGCGAGATCTGTTCGAGAGCCTGAGTCCGCTGCCCGCGGGCGCCGAACCGCGCTCGGCGGAACATGCGCTGCAGCTCGCTACCGCGGTGATGCTGGTCGAGGTGATGCGCGCCGATGCGACCTTTCATCCCGGCGAGCGCGAGGCCGTGCACGCCGCGCTGCGCGAGAAGTTCGGCCTCGACGAGGACGAGGCGGCGCGTCTGTCCGAGCTCGCCCGCACGACGGCGACGAACGCGACCGACCTTTTCTCGTTCACGTCGCACATCGACGAGGCGTTCGAGATGGCGCAGAAGGTCCGCATGATCGAACTGATGTGGCGCGTCGCCTACGCCGACGGCCACCTGAGCGAGCACGAGCGCCATGTGATGTGGCGCATCGCCGACCTGCTGCACGTGCCGCAGGGCGCCTACGTGAACGCCCGCATGCGGGCGCAGAAGGAAGCCGGCGCGGCCTGATTCCAGCGAAGGAGAACGATCGATGTCCAAGCTCAGGGTGGCCTGCTTCTCGGTGTCGGCCGACGGCTTCGGCGCCGGTCCCGACCAGAGTCTCGAGAACCCGCTCGGCGTGGGTGGTCCGGCGCTGCACGAGTGGGTGTTCCCGACCCGCACGTTTCAGGCGATGCTCGGCAGCCCCGGCGGCTCGACCGGTGTCGACGACGAGTTCGCGGCCGCCGGCTTCGCGAACGTCGGCGCCTGGATCCTCGGCCGCAACATGTTCGGCCCGGTGCGCGGGCCGTGGCCCGACGACACGTGGAAGGGCTGGTGGGGCGCGAGCCCGCCGTACCACGTGCCGGTCTTCGTGCTGACGCACCATGCGCGCGCGCCGCTCGAGATGGAAGGCGGCACGACGTTCCACTTCGTCACCGGCGGCATCCGCGCCGCGCTCGATCGGGCGCGTGAGGCGGCGCGCGGGCAGGACGTGCGGATCGGCGGCGGCGTTTCGACGATCCGCCAGTACCTGCAGGCCGGCCTCGTCGATGAGGTGCATCTCGCGCTGGCGCCGGTCGTGCTCGGCAACGGCGAGGCGCTGCTCACCGGCATCAACCTGCGCGGCCTCGGCTTCGAGAGCACGCGCCACGTCGGCGCTGCCGAGGCGATGCACGTCGTGCTGAGCCGCGCGACCCGGCCAGCGGCGTGACAGCGATGGCCTTGCGCTGACCACGGCAACGCGGCCGGGCGGCGTCGAGCGGCCTGCTCGCTGCAGCGCAACAATCGACCCATGACCCTGCGCCAGGAAGTCCGCTTCTGCACCACGGCCGACGGCACGCGCATCGCGGTCGCGACGATCGGCTCCGGGCCGCCGCTGGTGCGCGCGTCGCACTGGCTGAGCCACGTCGAGCACGACCTCGAGAGCCCCGTGTGGCGGCCCTGGCTGCGCGAGCTGTCGCGCGACCGCACGTACATCCGCTACGACCAGCGCGGCTCGGGGCTCTCGGACCGATCGTTCGACAGCCTCTCGCTCGACGTCTGGGTGCGCGACCTCGAGACCGTCGTCGACGCGCTCGGCCTGGAGCGCTTTCCGCTGATCGGCATGTCGCAAGGCGGCGCCATCGCGATCGAATACATCCGCCGCCATCCCGAGCGCGTGACGCACCT
>JBDSAB010000011.1:0-5837 GCA_039922395.1 Caldimonas sp. | reverse complement strand
CGGCGAACCCCATCGAGGTGTTGAACATGGTTGGACCGGCGCAAGATTGCGCCTTGCGCCCGAGATTGACCATCCCCTACCTCGGTGTGGGGATGCACCTGCTGGGGACAGATCACGCAGCGTTTGGTGCGTGCGACGTCGGCGTGCATTGCGTCACGACGAACGCCGGCGACACACGTTCGCCGGAAGGTGACGCTTATGAAGCCAAGGGTTCGGCCGAAAGATCGTGGCTGGCATTCCCGCGCTTTGCCGACGTGCAACAACGAAACGATTCCGATGAAGAACCTGATCGCCATCCTTCTCATCGCATCCCCCCTCGGCGTGCTGGCCAACGAGACTCAGACCGCTGCCGATCGAAAGGTGCCGGAGCCCAAGCCCGAGGTCGTTGCGAAGAAGGCGACGAATCGGAATGTGGGCCGAGCGACAGCGAAGCCCTTCCTGGTCAGCGAACGTCCGCAGAACGCGTTCGACGTTCCGCTGTTGCGAGACGCAGGAACGTTGCCGAGTCTGACTGCGCCGCGGGCGGGCGGCTAAGTCGTCAGCGGACAGCCGACCACAGGCCACCCGTGACACTGACGAGGTCACGATCACGCCGCCGCAGCGTTGGCGAGCCGACGCTTCACTTCGGCTGCGATTTCTCGACGGGAGCGCAGAAGGCGATCGTTTGAGAGACCTTCCATCGCTGGAGCATGGTCTGTCCCAGCCGTTCGCAGGCCTCCTTCGATACGATGTCCTGAACCAGGATCACCTGCGGACTTCCTGCAGGTACCTCCTGTCCAAGCTGCATCACCAGCATCCACAGAACGAGAGTGTTCATCGCAAAACCTTGGTAAGTCGCCTGCCTCGCGTTTGAAGGCTGGGCCCGACCTTAAACGAGACGTTGCGTGACCCTGTCGGTGGCGTAGGAACATCGCTTTCGCGCGGCAACGTGCTTGGCTTGTGCCGGGTTTCCCGCAGGGCGGCCGACGCGGAGGCGCATTCAGAATCGTGTGCGCTACCGGTTCGTCGCTCGCCATCAATTCGCTTGCGACCGGCGGCGCGTCACTTCAAATGACCAGAGGGAGAGGCCCATGCAAAGCACCTTGATCGCCACCGCCGTTACCGCAATCCTCTCGATCGCGTTGGGCGGCTGCGCCACCGGTGGAAGTTCCGGAAACTGGACAACGTTGGTCGACGGCACGCGCGGCTTGGACAATTTTGTTCGTGTCGGCGAAGCGAACTGGACGGCGACCGACGGCGCCATCCAGGCGACTCAGGGAGGCAAGGATCCGGCCTATCTCGTGACCAAGATTCCCTACAAGGACTTCTCCATGCGAGTGGAGTTCTGGGCCAGTGACGATGCGAACAGTGGGGTGTTCTTCCGTTGTCAGGACCCGGCAAAGATCACCGACGAGACGTGCTACGAAGCCAATATCTTTGATCAACGCCCAGACCCAACCTATGGCACTGGAGCGATTGTTCGAACTGCCCCGGCGCCATCGCCGATGCCAAAGGCGGGCGGCAAGTGGAACACTTACGAGATCACGGCTCGGGGTACCAATCTGGTCCTGCTGCTGAACGGACAGAAGACCGTCGACGTGCAGGATGCGAAGTTCGCCAATGGCCCCATCGCACTTCAGTGGGGCCGCGGGACGATCAAGTTCCGCAAGGTAGAGATTAAGGCGCTTTGAATGGCCTAACCGGCCCGTGAGATCGAATCGGATCCCGCCGGCGCCCAGCATCCTGGGCTTGCCTACCGCGTCGCGGACGCCACGTAGCCCTCTGAGAGACGACATGGCCACCAAGAAGACCGACTCCGGCGTCTACCGCGTCACCGAAATCATCGGTACCAGCAAGGTGTCATGGGAGGACGCGGCCAAGTCCGCTGTGGAGACTGCAGCCAAGTCGCTGCGAGATCTGCGTGTTGCCGAGGTCACCAAGTTGGACTTGAAGATCGAGGGAGGCAAGGTCGTCGCCTTCCGTGCGAGGGTTTCGTTGTCCTTCAAATACGAAGCTTGATTCACACCGACCTTTCGTCGAACGAATGCAGCGTCGCCGCGGCGGTTAGCCAGGGCCGAACCCATCTGGATCAGCTCGACCGTCGTCGGGGCAAGAAAATGCGCAACCTCCAGAACGAAAGACTCGAGAATCTTCGGTAGGGCACGAGCTCGTGCATTTCTGGCAGGAACGCCGGGTGAACATGTGCGTCGGAGCCGCTCCGATGCGCGGCTGATCTCGCCGGCGACACCACGGCACAGTGACCAACGCCATCCGGCTGGCTGACATCGGGGGGAAACAGCGAGTGGCAACGGACGAGACGAACCTGCACTTTCTCGCCGGCGGAGGTGCCATGGGCGAGCGCATCCGCGCATTCCCCTGGCCGAACACGCCGCTCGGCAGCCCGCAGTCGTGGCCGAGCGGCCTCCGGATCGCGGTGCGCGTCCTGCTCACGACGCAGCATCCGGTGTTCATCTTCTGGGGCCCCGAGCACATCTGCCTCTACAACGACGGCTATTCGCAGTCCCTTGGCGCCGAAAAACACCCCTCCATCCTCGGCTCCCCCGGCCGCGACTCCTGGAAGGAGATCTGGCCGACGATCGCGCCGCAGATCGACTACGTGATGGCAGGCAAGGGCGCGACATGGCACGAGAACCAGCTGCTGCCTATCTTCCGGCACGGCGATATGCAGGAGGTCTACTGGACCTACAGCTACAGCCCGATCGACCAGCCGGAATCGTCCCACGGAGTCGGCGGTGTCCTGGTCATCTGCACCGAGACGACCCAGCACGTGCTGGCGGCGCGGACGCTGTCCGAGGAGCGCGAACGATTCGCGCAGTTGTTCGACCAGGCGCCGAGCTTTCTCGCCCTGCTCGAAGGACGGGACCATGTCTTCACGTTTGCCAACGCCGGCTACCTGAGACTGGTGAACAATCGTACGGTCGTCGGCCGCCGCCTCGTCGATGCGGTTCCCGAAGCGGTGGCGCAGGGCTATCTCGGGCTTCTCGACGAGGTCTACCGAACGGGTCGTCCGTACTCGGCATTCAACGCGAAATTCGCCTCGCAGGCCGCCTCGGGCGGCGCCCCGGACGAACGCTGTGTCGACTTCGTCTATCAACCCATGCTTGGCCTCGACGGCTCCGTCACCGGCATCCTCGTGCAGGGTGTCGACGTCACCGCGCGAGCAGCTTCCGAACGCGCCCTGGCGCTGAACCGCTCGCGACTCGACTACGCGACGCGCCTTTCGGGGGTGGGATTCTGGTACTGCAACCTGCCTTTCGATGTGCTCGAATGGGACGATCGAGTCAAGGAGCACTTCTTCTTCCCGCCCGAGGCGACGATCCGCATCGACGATTTCTACGCCCGGATCCACGAGGAGGACCGCGGGCCGACCCGCGAGGCGATAGACGCCTCGGTTCGCAGCCGGGCCCCGTACGACATCGTCTACCGCACCGTCCACCCGACCACCGGCGTCGTCAAGTGGATTCGGGCGCTCGGCGGTACCGACTACGCGAGCGACGGCACGCCGACTTTCTTCGACGGGGTGACGGTCGACGTGTCCGTGGAGAAGCTCGTTCAGCGGGAACTCTCCTCCCTCAACGAGCAGCTGCGGCGGCAGGATCGCCTCAAGGACGAATTCATCGCCACCCTGTCGCACGAACTGCGCAATCCGCTCGCGCCGATCCGCGCTGCCGCCCGAGTCATCGCTTCGCCGAAACTGACGCCGGCCCAGCTCCAGCGGGCGCAAGCCATCATCGAGCGGCAGGTGACGAACATGTCGCTGCTGCTCGACGACCTGCTCGACATCGCCCGCATCACCCAGGGGAAGCTCACGATTCGCAAGACGGCCGTGTCGCTTCTGGACGTGGTGGATGCTGCCGTCGAGGGGGTGCGCCCCGCCTTGGACGCCAGAAGCCACCGTCTCTCGTTGAGCCTGCCGGCCGAGCCGGTCGTGCTCGACGCGGATCCGCTGCGGCTGTCGCAGATCCTGTCGAACCTGCTGATGAACGCTGGAAAGTACAGCGAGCCGGGTGGCCATGTCGAGCTCTCGGTGCGGGCCGAAGGCGGCACGTTGCTGCTCTCGGTGAAGGACGAAGGAATTGGCATCGCGCCCGAATCGATCGCCGGAGTCTTCGAGATGTTCTCGCAGATCGACGGCCTCACCGGCATGTCCGACGGGGGCCTCGGAATCGGGCTGGCACTGGTCAAGGGCCTGGCCGAATTGCATGGGGGGAGCGTCGAGGCGCGCAGTGGCGGGTTGGGCCGCGGCAGCGAATTCATCGTGCGGCTGCCGCTCGCATCACCCTCGTCGGCCGCACCAGCGGCATCGGCCGGTACGCCACCCGCCGATCCCGCGCGGCGAAAGCTCTTGATCGCCGACGACAACCAGGATGGGGCAGAAGGCCTGGCGATGATGCTTGAGCTCGCCGGGCATGAGGTGCGGATTGCCCATTCGGGGCGCGGCGCCTTTTCCATCGCGCAGGCATTCCGCCCCGATGCAGCATTGCTCGACATCGGCATGCCCGACCTGAGCGGCCATGACGTGGCGCGACTTCTTCGCCAGGAGCCCTGGGCCGAGGGCCTGCTGTTGATCGCGCTCACCGGTTGGAGTCAGGACAGCGACCGGCGCCGCGCCTTCGAAGCGGGATTCGACCATCACCTGAGCAAGCCCGTGGATCCGGATCGCCTCTTCGAGCTGATCCGGACGGCCTGATCAGGGACGTCGTCGTTAGGCTACGGCCTGCTGGTAGGTTCGGGCGGCGCCTGCAGGTGCGAAACAACCAGAGTTCCGAATAATCTTTACAGATCAACAGCTTACGTCCATAGTGATTTCAAGCCGTCTCGGACCATCCTCGCCGAAACTGGCACCAGACTGGCACCAGACCAGCTACGGACTATGGCAAGAGATCAAGTTTCAGCGGCTTCCGCCGCCATCAAATCGCTGGATGGCGGCGCGTTCGTGACCCTGCACAGCCGCCTCGATTGAGGCGGCGCGCTCCAGGCGCGCAAGCTCGCCAACGGCGCTGTGCAGCTCTACTGGCGCTACTCGCTCGGCGGCAAGACGAGCCGCGAACCGATCGGCGTCTACGACCCGTCGGCGCCACCGAAGAAGTTGCAGCCGACCCCGCGCGGCTATGGCCTCGCCGCTGCGCTCTAGCTAGAAGTGCCGCGAGCTCGCCGACGTTCATGCGGCGCGGGCCGACACGGGCGGACTTCGAGAGGCCAAGGCGGAGAAGCGCCAGTCCTTCCTCGCGCAGAAGGCGGCCGAAGCCGAGAAGTCTGAGCGGACACTGCAGAAGCTGCTCGACGCATACGTGACGCACCTGAAGACCCAGGACCGTCGCAGCCGCGTCGACGCCGACCAAATCTTCAAGCGGCATGTCACCGAAGCGTGGCCCAGCGTGGCCGAGGCGCCCGCGGTTGACCTGACGCCGGACCAGGTGCTGGACCTGCTGCGCAGGCTGATCGAGGCCAACAAGGGGCGTACTGCCAACAAGCTGCGCTCGTACCTTCGTGCGGCGTTTCAGTGCGCGCTGGATGTCCGGAGCGCGCAATCCGGATCCGACCGCCCCCACTGATCGGGAGTACCCAGGCGATCTCCACTGGGGAGGCCGAAGGAACCCACGTAACGCGCTTCGCTCAGCAGCAGCTCAGCGCCCGGTTCAATTCGTCGGTCTTGTGCAGCGCCGCTGTCGCTTCGGTCTTTGTCGCTACGCGTTCGTCCAGCAATCGACCCACCCGCGCGTCAACTTCGCCAATCTCGACGCGCGGCGGCACACGGTCGTCGGCGTGCTCATCGAGGTCCCGGTGATGCTGCTGGTGGTGCGAGTGGTGAATCGAAGCAAGGCCTGGTACGAGGC
>JBDSAB010000010.1:0-14739 GCA_039922395.1 Caldimonas sp. | reverse complement strand
TGGCGGACACGCGCCGCGCTGCCGATCCCGCGCAGCGAGATGGCATGGGCCACGGTCGCCCGCGGTCGCCTGCACGTCGTCGGCGGCTATGGCGAAGGGGCGGTCAATCGCGACTACCACCACATCTACGACCCGGCCCAGGACCGCTGGCTCGACGGCGCGCCGCTGCCGCGCGGCGCCAACCACGTCGCGGTGGCGTCGGACGACGCGCGTGTCTGGGCCTTCGGCGGCTTCGTCGAGCAGAACCGCCGATCCGACACGCTGGCTTACGTCTACGAGATCGATGCGAACCGGTGGGCTGCGATCGCCCCGTTGCCGCGTCCGCGCGGTGCGGCGGCGGCCGTGCTGCACGACGGTCGGATCCATCTGATCGGCGGCGCCTCCGAGCCGGCGGCCGAACGCGCCAGCGTCGGCTGGCACGAGGTCTACGACCCGAAGGCCGATCGCTGGAGTCACCTCAAGGCAATGCCCGGCGCACGCGACCACGTCGGCTGCGTCTCCCACCGCGGTCGCATCCACGTGATCGGCGGACGCTTCAACACGTTCGAATACAACACCGCGCTGCACCACGTCTACGTTCCGGCCCGTGATACCTGGGAAGCGCGCGCGCCGATGCCGACCGAACGGTCCGGTCACGGCCTCGTGGTCTATCGCGAACGCTTGTGGGCGATGGGCGGCGAGGGCGGTGCGATCGTCGACGGCGTGCCGCGCCAGGCCCGCGTGTACGGCCAGATGGAGAGCTACGACGCGGGCGCCGACACCTGGCAGCGCCATGCGCCGATGCCGACGCCGCGCCACGCGGTCGGGGCTGGTGCCATCGGCGACTGGATCCATGTCGCCGGTGGCGGCGCCGTGCTCGGCGGCAGCGTGCAGTCGGCGGTGCACGAAGCGTTCACGCTGGCTTAGGCGATCTCGCCGGCACCCCTCGTCGCAGCCGCGTCATTTTCGTGCGCATCGACGGCCACACCGAACTGATCGCCCATCTGGGCCATCCGACGCATTCGTTCAAGGCGCCGCTGATCTACAACCCGCATTTCGAGGCGACCGGGATCAACGCGATCGTGGTGCCGATGGGTTGCCGCGCCGGCGCGTTCGCGAACGTGCTCCGCAGTTTTTTTGCGCTCGAGAACGCGCGCGGTGCGCTCATCACGATGCCGCACAAGGTCAGCGTCGTCGCGCTGCTCGACGAAGTCTCCGCGGTCGCCCGCGTGGCCGGCGCCTGCAATGCGGTCCGGCGCGACGCCGAGGGCCGGCTCGTCGGCGACATGTTCGACGGCGAAGGGTTCGTGCGCGGCGTGCGGCGCAAGGGTCTGGTGCTGCAGGGTGCCGCGGCGCTGGTCGTCGGCTGCGGCGGCGTCGGCTCGGCGATCGCGGCCTCGCTGGCTGGCAGCGGAGTCGCCCGCCTGGCGCTGTTTGACGTCGATCGAGCGGCGGAAGCAGCGCTCGCCGAGCGCCTGCGGGTTCACTTCCCGGCGGTCAGGGTGAGCACCGGCTCGAACGACCCGGCCGGCTTCGACCTGGTCGTCAACGCCACGCCGATGGGCATGAACGCCGGCGATCCGTTGCCGCTCGACACCGAGCGCCTGGCGCCGCACACGTTCGTCGGCGAAGTCGTGATGGCGAACGACGTGACCGCCTTCCTGGTGGCTGCGCAGGCGCGCGGCTGCCGCGTTCAGGTCGGCACCGACATGCTGTTCGAGATGATCCCCGCGTACCTCGAGTTCTTCGGCTTTCCGACGACCAGCGCCGACGCGCTGCGCGCGACCGCGCGCCTCTGATCGCCGATCAGCCCGGCGGTGCCGCATCGGCACCGATCCAGCGCCGCACGAAGCGGTCGGCCAGCCATACGGCCAGCGCGGCCGCGATCGCGGCCATCAGCCAGCGCAAGGTCCCGGCGAGGGCGGCCGCATCGAGCGTCGGCAGCGGGAACTGGCGCAGCGCGGCCCAGCGTTCGGCCATCCAGTGCCAGCCGGTATGGGCGATCAAGGCCGACAGGATGATCACGAGCGCGCGTCCGGGCCAGAGCCGCCGCAGCGCATTCAGCAGCGGCACCAGCACGAGCAGCACGGCGAGCTGGCCGAGTTCGACCCCGACGTTGAACGAAAGCAGCGCGGTGGCCAGGTGCGGCCCGGCGAACTGCAGCGTCTCGCGCAGCGCAAACGCGAAGCCGAAGCCATGGACAAGGCCGAACGCGAAGGCCGCGATCCAGCGCCTCCGTGCGGTCGTGCCGAGCAGGTTCTCGAGCGCCATCGCGACGATCGACGCGGCGATCAGCAGCTCGACCAGCGGCGGGAACCACAGACCTTGCGGCGCGAGCCCGAGCACCGCCGCGATCAGGGTCAGCGAGTGCGCCACCGTGAACGCAGTGGCGATGACGACGAGCGGCCGCAGGCGCCCGAACGGGATCACGAGGCAGGCGATGAACAGCAGGTGATCGGTGCCGTCGAGGATGTGGAAGAAGCCGTCGGCGACGAAGCGCAGCGCGGCCTGGTGCCAACGCGGGTCGAGGCGCACCAGCCCCGGATTGCCGTGAAACTCGAAGGCGCGCTCAGCCCCGTCGGGCGGCAGGTAGCGCAGCGTCGTGACGACCCGCAGCCCCATGCGGGCGAACCGCGGTTCGATCGAGAAGCGCGACCGCTCCGAGGCGATCGGCACCTCGAGCAGCAGGTCGAAGTGCTGCTGCTTCCAGTAGAGATCGGTGTCGACGGGGATCGCTGGGTCGCGCAGATGCGCCATCGCCGCGTCCCATGACGCGAACGAACGATCGGAGGCCAGTGACACGCGTGCCAGCGCGACCGTGGCGCGAGGCAGCGGCCGATCGTCCTCGAACAGGCTGAGGTTGTCGGCGAACCACAGCTCGGCGGCGACCCGCAACGCGGCGTCGGCGCGCCGCAGGTCGAGGTAGCCCGGGCCGCGCAGCGGCATGTCGACTTCGTTCATCGCGCCCAGCGGGACGCGCATCAGGACCTTGAGGCGCGAGCCCTCCGGCTTGACGAAGGCCTGCACCTGCACGTCGGACGGAATGTCGTGGGCACAGGCCGGCCAGGCCACGACGAGGGCCAGCATCGCGATGACAAGCCGCGCCATCACGCGGCGCATCGTGCTGGCGATCTGCAATCTGTCGTTCAGCATCGAAGCCCAATCGCCGTCATCGTGTCCACATGATGCGTCGATGATGACCGAGCGCGATGCGGGTTGCCATCGGGGCGTCGACCGGCACACAATGGTCGCGACCTTCAACCGAGGCCGCACACCGACGGCCGAGCCCCGCAGGAGACATCCGATGAGATTCACGCGACGCAGCGCCGTCATCGCCACCGCCATCGCGCTGTTCGCCGTTCTCGGCGTCGGCCAGGCTTGGCTGCAGAACGTTGCGCAGGCGCAGGCCCGCACCGTCGAAGCGCCGAAGTTCGAGGTCGACCCGCTGTGGCCGAAGCCGCTGCCGAACCACTGGGTGCTCGGCATGACGATCGGCATCTGGGTCGACGACCAGGACCACGTGTGGATCATCCATCGCGGCGCCGACACGCTGCACGCGAACGAACGTGCCCTCGAGCTGAAGGTCGGCGAGTGCTGCGCCGCGGCGCCGCCGGTGCTGGTGTTCGATGCGGCCGGCAACCTGGTTCGTTCGTGGGGCGGACCCGGCGCCGGCTACGAATGGCCGCAGTCGAACCACGGCGTGCACGTCGACCACAAGGGCAACGTCTGGATCGGCGGCAACGGCGAGAAGGACGCGCACCTCCTGAAGTTCACCAAGGAGGGCAAGTTCCTGATGCAGGTAGGCAAGCTCGGCACGAACAACGGCAGCAACGACCCGGAGAACTTCGGCCGCGTCGCGAAGATCTGGGTCGACCCGAAGACCAACGAAGCCTACGTGGCAGACGGCTACAAGAACAAGCGCGTCGCGGTGCTCGATGCCGACACCGGCAAGATGAAGCGCTACTGGGGCGCGTACGGCAACAAGCCCGACGATGCCGATCTCGGCAAGTACGACCCGGCGGCACCGCTGCCGAAGCAGTTCCGCAATCCGGTCCATTGCGTCGAGCGTTCGACCGATGGCCTGATCTACGTCTGCGACCGGCAGGCCGACCGCATCCAGGTGTTCAACCCGGACGGCACGTTCGTGAAGGAAGCGCGCTTCGCGAAGGACACGCTGGGTTCCGGTTCGGCCTGGGATCTCGCGTTCTCGAAGGATCCGCAACAGAAGTTCATCTACCTCGCCGACGGCACCAACGAAGTCGTGCGCGTGATCCTGCGCGACACCTTGCAGGAGATCACCAACTTCGGCGACGGTGGCCGCCAGCCCGGCCAGTTCTACGGCGTGCACAGCATCGCCACCGACTCGAAGGGCAACGTCTACACGACCGAGACCTACGAAGGCAAGCGCCTGCAGAAGTTCGTCTTCAAGGGTGTGCAGCAGGTCGCCGCAGGCGGCCAGGGCACCGTCTGGCCGACGCGTTGACGCCAGGCGGCTGACGCAGGCGGGGGCGGATCGCCCGTTGGGCCGGCGGTGTCAGCAGGTTCGTGACGCCGTCGCCGTGGATTGCGTAGCTGACTGCCTGACCGAAGATCGGCCGACCGGTTGCGGAACGGGGTTCGGTTTCGAGATCTCGCCCGACTGGAGACGGCTTTTGTCAGCGTTCAGCCAGGCCTCGGTCGGGAGTGACACCAAATGTCAGCCGAGCGACTGGGTTCGACAGCGCGCCGCACGCGAAGCGGAGCGGCATCACCCGCCGCTGCAAAGCCAGCGCGGGTTTACTCTCCCGCCAATGAAGGCGTCGTGGGCGATGGCCGTGCCGACACCCGGTTGGCTGCCCCGTCGACCCGCCGCAGCAGGACCTTGGTGCGAACCGTCCTGAACGTGCCGTCCGGCAGCGCCTCGACATGCTGGCCGTTCGCGAGCCGGTAGATGCGAAGCCCGGTCGGGACCCAGCTTTCTCCGCCTTCTTCCGAGTGCTCGACCGCGTACTCGGTGGATACGCGCAGCGTGTGCGTGCGACCGCCGCGTTCGCGGGTCAGGAAGGCGCCGGTTTCGACAAGTTTCGTTCTCATCCGTCAGTTCGTCATGCAGTGGGTATGTCGGCTCTTGCGAACCGCGTTGTGCCATGCGATTGCAAGAGTCGTGCACTGCCGACGCCGCGGATGCCAAAAAGGCGGATCGAGCGAGAACTCGGTCATGCTGCGGAAAGTACGACACTCGTCGCGAGCAGCGCTCGAGGGCCGGTCCGGTCTGGACGCTGCTCGCCGCACCGGAACCATCCCTACGAACGGAGAGAGCCATGCAAATCACCGACATCCTCGCCCAGATGGGCGGTCTGCAATCGATGGCCCGCGAGCTCGGCGTCAGCGAAGACGAGGCCGCGAGTGGCGCGGCCGCGCTCGCCCCGGCGATCCTGGGCGGGTTCTCGAAGCAGGCCCAGGCGCAGCCAGCCGGGGCCAACGGGCTCGGCGACCTGCTCGAACGGCTCGGCGGCGGCGGCTTGCTCGACCAGGTGCTCGCGCCGCAGCCGACCGACGTCAGTCCCGGCAACGATGTGCTCGGTCAGATCTTCGGCTCGAAGGACGTGAGCCGTGCAGTCGCGCAGAACGCGGCGTCGCAGTCGGGGCTCGCACCGGGCCTGCTGCAGAAGATGCTGCCGATGCTGGCGATGCTGATCTCCGGCTACATGGCCCGCCAGCACAGCGCCGGCGCTTCAGCAACCGGAGGTGGCGGGGGCCTGGGCGATCTGCTCGGCGGTCTGCTGGGAGGGCGGGCCGGCGGTGCTGCTGCACCCGGGGGGGCGGGCTTGCCCGGCGGACTCGGCGGGCTCGGTGCGATGCTCGATGCGAACGGCGACGGCAACCCGCTCGACGACATCATCCGGATGGCCGGCAAGGCGTTGCGCTGATTCGTCGCTTGAACCGAACAGCCGGCGATTTGGCGGGTCCGCGCGCACACGATGCACGGTCGCACCCAAGCCTCTCTCTCGGCGAAAAGAAGAAGCTGAAAGAACCGCCCGGGCAATCCGGCATTCGAGCGCCGCGGACCCCTCGAACACGGGGGTTGTAAGGCTCATTCCTTCGGAATAATTTTCGAGTCTGTCTTCAGTCTTCGAACGCTGGTTTGTGATGCAGCGTTCGACTTCCAAAGGAGCATCGAATGAACGCCAGACGGTTCGGCAAGACTGCGTTTTCGCTTGCGGCGATCACCCTCGGACTGGCCAGCGCCGATGTCGGTGCGGTCCAGATCTTCTGGACCGACTGGACCGGCGCGAGCTCCGGCACGGTCAACGGGCCGTTCCAGGCGCAGGGGACGCTCACGACCAACACGACGTCGATCGGAGTCACCTACTCGAACCCGAACGGCGTCGGCTTCTACCAGCCGACCGGCGGCACCGACTACTACACCGGCGGTTCCGGCGCGACCTCGCCGTACACGAGCAGCTTCGTCGACAACCGGCCGACCGGTACCGACATCGTCGCGTTGAGCCGGGCCGGTACGCAGACATTGACGTTCTCGCAGTCGATCGCCAATCCGGTGTTCGCATTCGTCAGCCTGAACGGCAATGGCTATGCATTCGACCAGGACTTCGAACTGCTGAGCCTCGGCGGTGTCGGCGGCAACGCCTGCGGGTTCTGGGGTTGCGGCGGCGCGACCAAGGTTGTCGTCGATCTGGGCGGCGGCAAATTCGAATACCAGCTGAACAGCAATGGCGTTGGCGGCAGCGAGCCGCACGGCGCCCTTCGCTTCACCGGCGCGTTCGACACGGTCACCTGGCGCAGTTCGACGAATGAGTTCTGGAACGGCTTCACTGTCGGTGTTCAGGGATCCGCGGCGGAGGTCATCGATCAGCCGCCGCTCCCCGCAATTCCTGAACCGGCCACGGTGGCGCTGATGAGCGTCGGCCTCGGGCTGATTGCGGCCGCGCGCAAGCGCGCCAACCGCCGGGCCTGAACCACCGCGAAGGCGGCGGTCGACGGACGGCAACGTCCGGCCGTCCGCGCCGTCGCTCCGTTGCGCCAATGCGGCCGGGCTGCATTGGCAGGCCCGGCCGCCTTCCCGGCTACTGAACCAAGATGTCCTTCGCCGTTGGCGTGGCGTCGAAGATGAGCTTCGACGGCCACGTCGGCCAGGTCACGCCGAGCGCCTGCGGCGCGTTCGGATCGCCGTTGCGTGCGAAGGCTCCGATGCTGTCCATCATCGCCTTTGACAGCGCGAGACGGCCCGGTCGGTTGGCCGTCGAGTTGGCGACGTTCGAGAACAGCGAAGGGCCGAACGTGCCGAAGATGAACGGCAGGTCGAACGCGTGTGCGGCGCCATAGATGTCGTTGAACGGCGCCGGCTCCTGGTCCCAGTCGAAGCGGTAGTACCAGACCTCGTTCTGCTGCGTCTTCAGCGTATCCAGCGCGTTGTTGGTGGCAGCCACGAGGAACAGCTGATTGAGCAGCTCGGTCCGCGCGTTGAAGCCGGTTACTGGCGTGGTCACCGGCAGATAGACCGACGGGATCCACTGCTGCAGCGTGATCTGCGGCGCGGCATCGGGCTGGTACGCGAACTGGATGTCGAACAACTGCTTGTCGGTGACGAGGCGGCCACTCGGTCCACCGAACAGCGTAAGGAAGGTCGGGAACAGCTTCCCTTCGTCGCGCGTGTTGCCCGCCAGCACCGGCACGCGCAGGTAGTTGCCGGCTGCGATGGCGCTGATCGGATCGACCGGCAGCATCGTGCCGTCCGGGATTGGGCCCGAACCGGCGAGTCCGGCTGCGGCGAGCTGCGTCAGCAGGGTGAACAGCAAGGTCGACGGGCTCTTCGAGCGCAGGTAGGCGGCGATCTGCGCATGCGTCTGGCTCGCGACCCAGGCGGCGGCGCCGGCCAGGTCGGCCGCTTTGCCATCGGCGATCGCGCTGCGATAGAGCAGCGTGTTGCCCTGCGCGAGGTAGGTCGAGGCCGGCGCGAGCGTCGGCAGGCGGCCGGGCGGCAGGTTCGTCGCGAGCGAGATGCCGCCGCTCAGCGGTGCCGCGCGATGGAAGAGGCGCGGCCGCGCTTCGATGGTCGCCGGTGTCGTCAGCAGCGCCCACACATTGATGGCGCCGGCCGACTGGCCCATCAAGGTCACGTTGGTCGGATTGCCGCCGAACTTCGCGATGTCGTGGCGAATGAACTGCAGCGCCTTGATGATGTCGAGCAGTGCGAAGTTGCCCGAGTCTTCTTCCGCATCGGTGCCCGACTTGAGCTGCGGCACATTGAGGAAGCCGAAGATGCCGAGTCGGTAGTTGACGGATACGACCACCGAGTCGGTCGCCTTCGCCAGCGCCGCGCCGTCGTAGACCGGATCTGCCGTATAGCCCGAGACGTTGCTGCCGCCGTGCACGAACACGATGACCGGGCGATTGCCGCGCCGATCGGCCGGGCGCCAGATGTTGAGGTATAGGCAGTCCTCGCTGCCGACGGCGGTGTTCAACGTCGTGCCGATCGTCGTGTCGTAACGGTTGTTCGAGCCCGGTCCGTAGATGCGCCCGTACTGCACGCACGCATTGCCGAACTGCTGCGCCGCGCGCGGCGCCTTCCATGGATCGGGATCGACCGGCGCCTTCCAGCGCAGCTCGCCTGTCGGCGGCTTCGCGAACGGGACGCCCTTCCAGGCATGGGTTCCGCTGCTCGCGTCCTCGACGCCCACGATCGGGCCGAATCGGGTTTGCCGCTCCACCTCGGAGTGGGCGCCCTGCGCCGAGGCCGAGACCTGCCAGGCCAAGGCGGCGCAGGCAAGGAGGGTGGTGGTCAATCGTCTTTGCATCACGTGGTCGCTCCGTTGAAAACCGTGCGTGACGGTACGAGTCAACAATGCAGCGCCTGAATCGGACAAACCCTGAACGTTCGAGCGCAAACGGACGAGCGGGCGCTCAGTCTCGTTGGTGGAGTCACGCGCCGTTGGTGGCCGACGCGATCCAGGTCGAACCGGTCAGGCGCACGGCTCCGTCCGCTCCCGCGAAGGGCGCCAGCGCACTCTCGACGGCGCGCAGGATCGTGGCCGAATGCTGCGGCCCCACTTCGCGCGCGAGGCGTGCGGTCGGTCCCATGCGCAACGAGCCCTCGGTCGCTGCGCGCAGCGAAGGGCCGACGATGACCGACGTGTCGAAGCGGTCGAGCGCGATGCGTTGGAATCCGGCATCGGCCAGGATGCGGCGCAGGCGGGCACCGTCGGCAAAGGCGAACGGACCGGGCGTTGTCGGGTCGGTCGGCGCCGGCGTGACGTTCAGCGCCTTGCGTGCGGCGACCAGCGGCGTCATCGCCCACGGGTTGTCGCTCGGCGTGCGCCAGCAGACGAAGACGCAACGGCCGCCGGTGCGCAATGCGTGGCGCATGTGCGTGAAGGCTTGCGTCGGCTGGTCGAAGAACATCACGCCGAAGCGCGAATAGAGCAGATCTTGCCCGCTCGGCAGCGCGGCCGAGGACGCATCCGCGTCGACGAACGAGAGCATGCCGTCGAGGCGCTCCTGCGTGGCGCGCGCGCGGGCGACGTCGAGCATGGGGCGCGAGACATCGACGCCGAGAACGCTGCCGCGATCGCCGACCGACCGGGCCAGTTCGATCGAGGTGTCGCCGCAGCCGCAGCCGATGTCGACGACGCGCTCGCCAGGACATGCCGCTGCGGCCTTCAGCGCGGCATCGCCGAACGGTCGGACGATGCGATCGATCTCGGTCTGCATCGTGGCCCAGCCCTGTCCGAGCGTGCCATTCCACTCCGCGATCTGATCTTCGTTTGCCGTTGCCATGTCGGGCCCAGCCTTGCCGATCTACTTGCCGGGCGGCGCCGTGAAGCGAGCGGCGTAGTACGCGAGCACGTCCAGATCCTCGAGCGCTATCTGGCTCACCGCTTCGGTCATCGCCATCGTGTAGCCCGGGCGCGTGCCGGTCTTGAAGCCGCGCAGGCTCATCTGCAGGTAGTCCTCGCGCTGACCGGCGAGGCGCGGCACCTGCTGGCCGCCGGCGAGATCGGCACCGTGGCAGAACAGGCACTTGTGCTGCTGGGCAAGCGCCTGGCCCTTGCTCATGCGCGCGCTGTCCGGGGGTGTGGCCGGCGCCGGCGGAGGGACGGGAGGCAGGGTGCCGATGAAATCGGAAAAACCGCGCAGGTCATCGTCCTTCAAGGTTTTCGCGACCGCCGTCATGCCTTCGTTGCTGCGGCGGCCTTCGCGAAACAGGAACAACTGCGTGATCGCATAGAACGAATGCTGGCCGGCGAGGGTGGGCATGCCCGCCATCTCGCTGCGACCGTTGGCGCCGTGACACGCCGCGCACAAGGTGGCGAAGCGCTGCGCATACTGGGCCGCTGCCGGGGCGGCCGTGCTCGCGGCGCTCGCCGCCGCGGCGGGCTTCTTCGGCTTGGCTTGCGCGTGCGCGGGCGAAGCCGCGACCGCGCACAGCAGCGTGGCGGTCCAGGTTGCGAAGACCGCCGCTCGCCGCACCATCACTTGCCGTAGCTGATCCGGTAGATCGCGCCGGCGTGGTCGTCGCTGACAAGCAGCGAGCCATCCTTCATCACGAGAAAGTCCACCGGCCGGCCGAGATAGGTGTTGTTCTCGACGAACCCGGTCATGAACGGCTCGACCTTTGCGCCGCCCTTGCCGTCCGGCCAGGCGACCGAGACGTCGGAGTACTTCTTCGTCCGGTTCCACGGGCCGTGGCGCGCGATGAACATCGCGCCCTGGTACTTCGCCGGGAACATCTTGCCGGTGTAGAACTTCAGCCCCAGAGAGCCGGCGTGCGGCCCGAGGAAGGCGGCCGGCTTGACGTAGTCGTCGCACGACTTGCCCCAGCCGAATTCCGGATCGGGGATGTTCCCCTGGTGGCAGTACGGATAGCCGAAGTGCTGCTTGCCGGGCTGCGTGACGTGGTTGAGCTCGTCGTTCGGGAGTTCTTCGCTGAACCAGTCTCGGCCGTTGTCGGTGAACCAGAGGTCGCCGGTCTTCGGGTCGAAGTCGAAGCCGACCGTGTTGCGCACGCCGGAGGCGATCGTCTCGACGTTGCTGCCGTCGAGGTTCATGCGGTAGATCTTGGCGTACTCGCCCGGATCGCAGATGTTGCACGGGGCGCCGATGTTGTAGTACAGCTTGTCCTTGTTGATGCGCAGGAACTTCCAGCTGTGGTCGCTGCCGCCGGGCAGCTTGTCGGTCAGCACCTTCGGCTCGCCGGGGTTGTCGAGCTTGTCCTCGATGTTGTCGTAGCGGACGATCTTCTTGTTGGTCGCGAAGAACAGCGTCCCCTTGTTGAACTCGATGCCGGTCGCCTGCTCGGTCTTGTCGATGATGACCTTGGGCTCGCGCTTGCCGTCCTTCGCTTTCTCTGGCAGCACGTAGACCTTGTTGCCGACGAACAGGGTGCTGACGAAGATGTTGCCCTTGTCGCCCTGGCGCATCTCGCGCGCGTCGAGCACGCCCGAGGCCCAGGTCTCGACCTTGAAGCCGGGTGGCAGCTTGAACTTGGCCGTCGGCAGCTTGTCGGCCGCGGTCGGAATCGGAAACGCTGGAACCGGCGCCATCTTCATGGCCGAGTCGGACTTCGGGCGACCCTTGGCCCAGCCGGGCTCATCGGCCGGCGGCGGTGTCGTCTGGGCGAACGCCGTGAGGCTGGCGCAGCAGAGCGTGGTCAATAGCGTGAGCGCGCGAACTTGTTTCATCACAGGTCTCCTCGTTGGTTTTTGGTGATCACAGAGCGCTCGAGGATTGTGGGGGAGCGGCGAGGGCAGAGCAACCTGTCCGATCGTCGTGTGCAACATATGGAAACGATGTTGGCCCGGGCTCAGCAGACGGCGCCGATCTGGAAAAGACGCTATGGTTCGACCGAGTCTGCCGATGCCGCTGCCCCACCCTCGTCGATCTGCCTCGCCCGCCCGTCGACGTCGAGCGCGCATCAAGCTGACGCCGGCATGACGGCGCTCTCGATCCTCGTCGTCGGCCTGCTGCTCGGCATGAAGCACGCCACCGAGGCCGACCACCTCGCCGCGGTCGCCACGCTCGCCACCCGCGAGGGATCGCTCGGTCAGACCTTGCGCCAGGGCGTTGCCTGGGGCATCGGCCACACGGTCACGTTGATGCTGTTCGGCGGTGCCGTGCTTTGGCTCGGCGCGGTGATCTCGGCCGATCTGGAGCAAGCGCTCGAGACCGCGGTCGGCGTGATGCTGGTCGTGCTCGGTGCCGACGTGCTGCGTCGCCTTGTCCGTGACCGCATCCACTTCCACACCCATCGGCATGCTGCGCGCAGCGCGCATTTCCATGCCCACAGTCACCGCGGCGAAGGGCCGCATCGCGCCTCGGCGCACCGGCATGCGCATCCGCCGCGCTGGCCGATTCGTGCGCTCGCGGTCGGTGTGATGCACGGGCTGGCCGGCTCGGCCGCGCTGGTCGTGCTGACGATGAAGACGATGCCATCGGTCGGCCTCGGTCTCGGCTACATCGCGCTGTTCGGCCTCGGCTCGATCGGCGGGATGGCGTTGCTCTCAATCGTCATCGCGGCGCCGCTGAAGCTGTCGTCGGCTTACCTGACCCGCGTCCATCACGCGATGACCGGGCTTGTTGGCGTCTGCACCTGCGCGCTCGGAATCGCGATGATCGTGCAGATCGGCTACCTGCAGGCACTGCTGAGCTGAAAGTCGCGCGTCCGCTGGTCGCAGTGGCGTGGGCGGCCGATGCACGCGGCGAGCCGCTGTCGTACTCTGCACCGGATGCTCACCAGCGCTGCATGGCCGGCCCTCGCGGCGGCCTTCCTCTTCGGCGTCAGCACGCCGCTCGCGAAGTGGCTCGGCGGCTCGGTGTCGCCGTTGCTGCTCGCCGGGCTGCTCTACCTCGGCAGCGGCGCCGGACTGGCCTGCCTGCTTCTGCTTCGCAGTGTCGCCCGGACCGGCTCGGCGCCAGACGATCGCACGAGCGGCATTCCACGCGCCGACCTGAAGTGGCTGGCCGGCGCGACCGTGGTCGGCGGCATGCTAGGCCCTGCGCTGCTGATGGCCGGCCTCGCGACGACCGCGGCCGCGCCGGCGGCGCTGCTGCTGAACGTCGAGGGCGTCTTCACCGCGCTGATCGCCTGGCTCGTCTTCAAGGAGAACGCCGACCGGCGCATCGTCCTCGGGATGCTTGCGATCGTTGCCGGCGGGGTGCTGCTGACGTGGTCGCCCGGCGAGGCGCGCCTCTCGAGCGGCACGGTCCTGATCGTCGCGGCCTGCGGATGCTGGGCCGTCGACAACAACTTGACGCGCAAGGTCGCCGCCAACGATGCGGTGCTGATCGCCTGCGTGAAGGGACTGGTAGCGGGCGCGGTCAACACGGCGCTCGCGTTGCGGACCGGGGCACAGATGCCGCCGGCTGCCTCGCTCGTTGCGACGCTGGTCGTCGGCTTTCTCGGCTACGGGCTCAGCCTGGCGCTTTTCGTCGTCGCGCTGCGAGGGCTGGGTACCGCACGCACCGGAGCCTATTTCGCGGTTGCGCCGCTGTTCGGCGTCGGCACCGCGCTCGCGATCTGGCCGGAAGCGCCTTCGCCAGCCTTCTGGGCCGCCGCCGCGCTGATGGCGTTCGGCGTCTGGCTCCACCTGCGCGAGCGGCATGCGCACCGTCACACGCACGACGCGACCGAGCATGGGCACTGGCATCGGCACGACGCGCATCACCGGCATGCGCACGACTTCGCCTGGGACGGCGTGGAGCCGCATGCGCATCCGCATCGGCATGCGGTGCTCACGCATGCGCACGCCCACTACCCCGACATCCACCACCGGCATCGGCATTGACCTGGCGAGCAGCGGTGCGGAGCGAGCGGCTTCGCAACCAGCGCCGATCGCCGCAAGCGACCCGGAAACAGCGGCTTATTTCATGGCCGCATCCCGACGGCCTGTCTTATCCTTGGATCGATCCGGCATCGCCTCCACGCAGGCACTTCTTCACCCGCTCCTGCGCATGCATCCAACCACCTTTGAAAGGGCCGCCACGCCGTGAAGCCGGCCGCCCTGCAGACACTGCGGCCCGACGAGACGTCCGGCCGCGCCGACCTGGACGAGTTCCGTGTCGCATCGCCGCGCGAGATCGCCGGGTTTTTGACCCAGCTCTCCGACAACAAGATCCCGGTCGCGCTGAACGCCCCCGACGGGGACATCGAGACGACGCTTCTGTGGACGGTCGACGCCGCACACAACCGGCTCGCGTTCTGGGCCGATGCGTCCGACGCCAAGACCCGGCACCTGGTCGAGCGGCCGGGCCACGTCGTCGTCGCCTACCTGCACAGCGTCAAGCTGCAATTCGAGATCGGCCCGCTGGTTCTGGAGCGCGGCGACCGAGTCAGCGTGCTGAGCTGCGCCTTGCCGAGCGAGCTCTTCCGTTTCCAGCGTCGCAATGCTTATCGCGTGCGGCCGTTGATGGGCGAAGCGCTGACCGCACGCCTGAGCCACCCCGACATTCCCGACATGCCGCTCGAGCTGAGCGTGCTCGACCTCAGTCTCGGCGGCTGCGCGCTGCTGCTGCCGGACGACATCCCGGTACCGCAGCGCGGTGCGGTGCTGCGCAAGGTCGAGTTCGAGCTCGACGTCGACATCGCGTTGCGGCTCGACCTCCGCGTGCAGAACGTCGCGCCGCGCCAGGTCGCTGCGCCCGGCATGCGGATCGGCTGCGAGTTCATCGATCCGAAGAGCGGCACCTTGTGCGCGCTGCAACGCTTCGTCGACGACCTGCAGAAGCGACGTCGCGCTCACGGATAGACCTTCTGCACGGACGGCC
>JBDSAB010000009.1:0-3080 GCA_039922395.1 Caldimonas sp. | reverse complement strand
GCGCTGTCGAGCGTGCGCACCGACGACCTCGGCGCGATCCCGATCAAGGCGCTGATGGCGCGCAACGCCAAGGTCGACTGGCAGGCGGTCGGCGACGTGCTGTACGGCTGCGCCAACCAGGCCGGCGAGGACAACCGCAACGTGGCGCGCATGGCCGCGCTGCTCGCCGGCCTGCCGGTCGAGGTGCCCGGCGCGACGATCAACCGCCTGTGCGGCTCGAGCCTGGATGCGGTCGGCAGCGCGGCCCGCGCGATCAGGAGCGGCGAGGCGCAGCTGATGATCGCCGGCGGGGTCGAGAGCATGAGCCGCGCGCCGTTCGTGATGCCGAAGGCGGAGAGCGCGTTCAGCCGCGCCAACGCGGTCTACGACACGACGATCGGCTGGCGCTTCGTCAACAAGCTGATGAAGGAGCGCCACGGCGTCGACTCGATGCCGGAGACCGCCGAGAACGTCGCGACCGATTTCAGGATCGAGCGCGAAGCGCAGGACCGGATGGCGCTGGCGAGCCAGCAGAAGGCGGTCGCGGCGCAGAAGTCGGGCTTCTTCGACGCCGAGCTGACGCCGGTCTCGATCGCGCAGAAGAAGGGCGAGCCGATCGTCGTCACGAAGGACGAGCACCCGCGCGAGACCAGCCTCGAGGCGCTGGCGAAGCTGAAGGGCGTCGTCCGGCCCGACGGTACCGTGACGGCCGGCAACGCATCCGGCGTCAACGACGGCGCCTGCGCGCTGCTGATCGCCAGCGAAGCCGCCGCCGCGAAGCACGGCCTGACACCGCGCGCCCGCATCCTCGGCATGGCGACCGCGGGCGTCGCGCCGCGGATCATGGGCTTCGGCCCGGCCCCGGCGAGCCGCAAGGTGCTCGAGCTGACCGGCATCGCCCTGTCGCAGATCGACGTCATCGAGCTGAACGAGGCGTTCGCCGCGCAGGGCCTCGCAGTGCTGCGCGACCTCGGCATCGCCGACGACGACCCGCGTGTCAATCCGAACGGCGGCGCGATCGCGCTCGGCCATCCGCTCGGCGCCAGCGGCGCCCGCCTCGTCACGACCGCGATGTACCAGCTGCAGCGAACCGGAGGCCGCTACGCGCTCTGCACGATGTGCATCGGTGTCGGGCAGGGGATCGCGGTCGTGATCGAGCGGGTCTGACTCGCCCAGTCGACATGGGTGCAGGATCGTGGTCCGCGACCACCGAGTCCCGACAACGCGCTCGATAGATTCCGCTGGAGCGACGCACCGACCAGCGGTGGCGGGCCCGCAGTCGACGCGCTACATCACTTCGAAGAACCGCATCACCACATCGCTGGGCCGCCGCACGCCGTTGCCGAGAAAAACCCGCTCCATGATCCAGCGCAGCGTGGCCGACGCGGTCTCGAACGTCGGCACGCAGCGGAAGTAGACGGCGCCCGGATCGACCGGCTCGCCCCGCACCAGCCGGGCCATGACCTCCGGCGGCGCCGTGCGCACCGCATCGTTCTTCACGTAGACGCGGTCCCCGCCGTCGAGCTCCAGCACGTAGCGCGCTTCGAGGCGCGCCATCCGCTCGTTGACGATCAGCTGGAAATCGGCGCCGCCCTGCAGCACCCGCGCGGTCCAGCCGTCGCCGACGCAGCGGCCGCCGAGGATCGGAATCACGCGGCGCGTGCCGTGCCCGACCGCGCCGACCTCGACCGGGGTGCCGACCTCGACCGTCAGGTCGGCGAAGCGCTTCAGCGCCGGCGCAGCGAGCGCGCCTTCTAGCGCACCAGCTTCCACTGGCCGTTCTCGATCCGGACCAGGACCTGGCTGCGCTGGTCGACGCCGTTGTGGTCCTTGTCACTGAGGTTGAAGACGGCCTGCGAGCCGACGAATTCCTTCAGGTTCTCGATCGCATCGCGCAGCGCGGTCCGGAACTCCGGCGTGCCGGGCTTGCCCTTCTTCAGCGCCGTCGGGATCGTCGCGTTCAGCCAGAGCTGCGCATCCCACGCGGTCGCGCCGAACAGCGAGCGCGAGCCGGCGCCGTACTTGTCCTCGTAGCGCTTGACGTAGTCGAGCCCGGGCTTCTTGACCGGGTTGCTGTCCGGCAGCTGCTCGACGACGAGGACCGGCGCGACGGTCATCAGCGAGCCGTCGAGATCCTTGCCGCCGACACGCAGGAAGTCGGCGTTGGCGACGCCCTGGGTCTGGTAGATGCGGCCCTTGTAGCCGCGCTTGACCAGTTCGACGTGCGGCAGCGCGCCCGGCGTGCCGGCGCTGAAGATGAAGACCGCATCCGGGTTCGCGGCGATCACCTTGAGCACCTGCGCGGTCACGCTCTGGTCGGTCGGCGCGTACTTCTCGGTCGCGACGACCTTGATGCTGCGGGTCGGCGCGACGCGCTCGACCGCCTTCAGGAAGCCCTCGCCGTAGCTGGTCGCGATCGCGATGCTCGCCATCGTCGTCGCCTTGTTGCGCGCCATGTCGTCGAACACGACGTTGAGCGAGATCGTCTCGGTCGGCGACATCTTGAAGGCCCAGCGCCGCGGCCCGTCCTGCGGCTCGACGATCGCGCCGCCGCCGGCCAGCGAGATCACCGGCACGCCGGAGCGCGCCGCGGTCTCGACGACCGCGAGCGAAGTCGGCGTGATCGACGCGCCGACGATCACGTCGACGTTGTCCTCGGTGATGAGCTTGGCGGCGTTCTTCGCGGCGTTGGTCGGGTCGCTCGCGTCGTTGATCAAGGTCACCTGGATCTTCTCGCCGCCGAGCTCGGTCGGCCACAGCTTGATGCTGTTCTCGGCCGGGATGCCGAGCGACGCCGCCGGTCCGGTGAGCGAGACGATGACACCGACCTTGACGTCGGCCTGCGCCGCGCTGCCGATCAGCGCCGATGCCGCGAAGGCGACGACGGCGAGCGCGCTGCGCGCGCGTTGGAGAGGATGCGGCATGGCGCGGACCCGAAGCGGTGAAGCGCTCCATGACAGCCGAAGCGCTCTCTCGTCGCAAGCGGGAAAACACTGCGCGATGCAGCGCCCTCATCCCGTCCACGACCCGGCCCCTACACTGCATGAGAGCCGTCTTGCTGGAGCACCGATGTCCTATGAATACGGGTCCGAGTCGAAGCG
>JBDSAB010000008.1:0-32013 GCA_039922395.1 Caldimonas sp. | reverse complement strand
GGCGGCGACCCGCTGGTCCCCGACGAGCAGGGCAACGGCTGGTTCCCGACCGGCGACGTCGCCGCGATCGACCCGGACGGCTACATGCAGATCACCGACCGCAGCAAGGATGTCATCAAGTCGGGTGGTGAGTGGATCGGCTCGATCGACTTGGAAAACATCGCGATGGCGCATCCGAAGGTCGCGATGGCAGCCTGCATCGCGGCCGAGCACAAGAAGTGGGACGAGCGGCCGCTGCTGATCGTGATGAAGAAGCCGGGCACCGAAATGACGAAGGAAGAGCTGCTCGCGTTCTACGAAGGCCGCATCGCGAAGTGGTGGACGCCCGATGACGTCGTTTTCGTCGACGCGATCCCGCTCGGCGCGACCGGCAAGATGCTGAAGAACCGCCTGCGCGAGCAGTACGGAAAGCGCCTGCTGGAGCAGAGCTGAACTTCGGCGTCGCCTGCGCAGCCCTCGGCTTCATCTGCTGGGGGCTTTACCCGCTCTACTTCCGCCAGCTCGCCTCGATCGGCGCGGGCGAGGTGCTGGTCCATCGGGTGTTCTGGTCGCTCGCCTTCCTGCTGATCCTGCTCGCCGCGCGGCGGCGCTGGAGCTGGCTGGTCGCGGTCGCGCGACAGCCGCGCGTGCTGGCCGCGTTCGCCGCGAGCGCGGTGCTGCTGTCGATCAACTGGGTGACCTACATCTGGGCCGTCGGCAATGACCACGTGGTCGATGCGAGCCTCGGCTACTTCATGACACCGCTCGTCAACGTCGCGCTCGGCACCACGGTGCTGCACGAGCGGCTGCGCCGGATCCAGTGGTTCGCGCTGGCGCTCGCGACACTCGGCGTGCTGTGGCTGACGTTCCAGGCCGGCCAGCTGCCCTGGATCGCGCTGATCCTCGCGTCGAGCTTCGGTGCCTACGGCCTGTTGCGCAAGATCGCGACGCTCGGTGCGCTCGAAGGCTTGACGCTCGAGACGATGCTGCTGCTGCCGGCCGCGATCGCCGGCTTCTGGTACCTGCAAGCGAGCGGCAGCGCCCGCTTCCCGACGCCGGACACGGCGACCAATCTGTGGCTGCTCGGCGTCGGGCCGCTCACCGCAGTTCCCTTGCTGCTGTTCGCGGCCGGTGCGCGCCGCCTCCCGCTCGCCACGCTCGGACTGATCCAGTACCTGAGCCCGACCTTGCAGTTCCTGATCGGCATCTGGGTGTTCCACGAGCCGTTCTCGGCGCTGCGGATGGTCGGCTTCGGCCTGATCTGGGCCGCCCTGGTGCTGTACAGCATCGACGGCTGGCGCAGCCGGAGTGCGCCGCAGGCGCTCGCACCAAGCGCCTGACGCGCGTAGACGCTAGCGCAGGTCGCCGGCGAGACTGGCCAGCGTTTCCGGTGCGATCGTCACGTGGGCGGGATAGTTCGTGTGATCGCAGCCGAGCTTGACTGCGGCTCCGGCGCGAACCGCTTCGCGCGCCGCGTTCGAGAACTCGAACCGCACGAAGTGCACGGCCGAGGTCTTCTCGTCGTTCTCGCGATCGAGGTCCTCGTCGGCGATCGCGTAGACCCGCGGATGCCCTTCGACCTCGACGAACAGGCGGTCCTCGACGCCGATCAGGCGGGCGAGCTCGCGCTTGCGCTCGTGCACGTCGGGGTACTCGATCAGCATCGTCGCTTTCCAGTTGCTGCCGTCGGGGACGAGCGGCAGGTAGGCCTCGATCTCGCTGTTGATGCCGTCCTCCTCGAAGATCTTCTCGATGTGGAGCATCTCCTGGATCTGGCGCCGGATCGTCGTCTCGTCCTCGAACTGCACGCTCATGTGCTCGCCGAGGTGAACGGTGCGCAGCTTCCGGTGCGCGATGATCTTCGGCTTCTCGCTCTTGCGGATCTTCGCGTAAGCCTCGAGCGACAGCAGGCTTTCCTTGGTGATCGTCATGTCGTTCATTCCAGGCCGTAGGCCATCCGGACCAGGCTCAGCGGGTGTCGCAAGGTCGCCGTCGCCAACCCGTTGACCGCCATGCCCTGCGCGATGTGATGACCGGCCATCGGGCAGTCGGAGCTGATGAAATCGGGCGTGTCGCGGCCCATCGCCTTGAACACCGGCTTGCCGATGCGCATCGCAATCGGGTGGGTCGCGGTCTTCACGCCATAGGTGCCGGCGTGGCCCGAACAGCGCTCGACGGTGTTGAGCGTGACGTCGACGCTCTGACCGATCAAACGAAAGATCTCCTCGGTCTTGCGACCGATCTTCTGGACCCGTCCGTGGCACGGCACGTGGTAGCTGACCTTGCCGAGCGCCGCCTTGAAATCGGTCTTCAGCAGGCCGTCCTTGTGGCGCGCGATCATGTACTCGAACGGATCGAACATCGCCGCCTGCACCGCCTTGACGTCGGCGTCGTCCGGAAACATCAGCGGCAGTTCCTGCTTGAACATCAGCGTGCACGACGGCACCGCGGTGACGATCGCATAGCCGTCGCGGGCATAGCGTGCGAGGACCGGGATGTTCGCCTCCTTGTGCTTGGCCACGCCGTCCAGATCGCCGAGCTCGAACTTCGGCATCCCGCAGCAGCTCTCCTTCGAGACCAGCACGTGCGGAATGTCGTTGTGCTCGAGCAGCTTGACGAGGTCGTGGCCGATGCCGGGCTCGTTGTAGTTGATGTAGCAGGTCGAATAGATCGCGACCTTGCCGGGCGTTCGCTGGCCGTTCGTGACCTGACGAGCGGCGCCCTCCTTCTTCGTGCCCCAGCGGAAGCGCTGGGTCGCGAGGTCGGGCAGCCATGCGTCGGGATGGACGCCGAGGGTCGCGTCGATCAGCTTGCGCGCCGGCTTCGTGCGGTTCACCGCGTTGACGATCTGCACGACGATCGGGATGCCGGCGAACTGGCCATGCACGTCGGTCGACGCAAGCAGCTTCTCGCCGGTCTTCACGCCACCCTTCTTGTACTTGATCGCCTTGGCCCGCAGCATCGTGTGCGGAAAGTCGAGGTTCCACGGGTGCGGCGGCACATACGGACACTTCGTCATGTAGCAGAGGTCGCACAGGTAGCACTGGTCGACGACGCTCCAGTAGGCCGCCTTGTCGACCCCATGCACCTCGCCGTCGGCCGTCGCGTCGACGAGATCGAACAGGGTCGGAAACGAATCGCAGAGGCTGACGCAGCGACGACAGCCGTGGCAGATGTCGAAGATGCGCTCCATCTCCTTCAATGCTGCCGGCTCGTCGTGGAAGTCGGCGCCTTTCCAGTCGATCGGATGACGGGTGGGCGCTTCGAGATTGCCTTCGCGTGTGCTCATGGGGCGGACATCGATCGATCGGGCCGCCTCGGCGACCGGCTCCCGGTGCGAATCGGGAAGACGAATGAAACCGGGGCCGAAGCCCCGGTTGCACGAACAGTGACTGCGCGGTGCGTCAGTCGACCAGCGCGTCGAGTGCCTTCTGATAGCGGTTGGCATGCGAGCGCTCGGCCTTCGCGAGCGTCTCGAACCAGTCGGCGACTTCGTCGAACCCTTCCTCGCGGGCGCTCTTCGCCATGCCCGGGTACATGTCGGTGTACTCGTGGGTCTCGCCGGCCACCGCAGCTGCCAGGTTCTGCCGACTCGAGCCGATCGGCAGGCCGGTCGCCGGATCGCCGACCGCCTCGAGAAATTCGAGGTGGCCGTGCGCGTGACCGGTCTCGCCTTCGGCGGTCGAGCGGAACAGCGCCGCGACGTCATTCTGGCCTTCGATGTCGGCCTTGTTTGCGAAATACAGATAGCGGCGATTCGCTTGCGACTCGCCCGCAAACGCATCGCGCAGGTTCTGCTCGGTCTTCGTTCCCTTCAAACCCATGTCACTCTCCTCACGTTGAATGTCGTCGCTGCGGTGCGCCGGTCTCGCTGCGAGACCGCGACCCAGTCGGCCTACGCTACCGCACGCACACGAGCACTGCAAATATGAATGCTCAATGCAGGGCATTGCACCGGGCTATTGCCCGTCTCGAGCTGATTGCCGGAGTTTTACGCGGCCAGACGCAGCAGCTGCAGCGCGAGCCGATGGAGCCTGCCGTGCGGATCGGTGAGGTCGTCGAGGACCGACAGATGATGAAACGCGGGGACCGCCTCGCAGACGGGGACGGCGGCGGCGCCCCAGCGGTCGCGAATCAGCTCGTTCTGGCGCAGGAACTCCTCGCTTTCATCGCCGCCGACCGTGGCGTAGAGCGGCACGTCCGGCGCGGGCAGGAAGGCCGGGCTCAAGCGCCGCACGGCCGCCGGCGTGAGGCGAAGATCGGGCTGCAGGAACGGCGTCTGGCGGATTGGCTCCAGGTCGAACAGACCCGAGATCGACAGGCCACCGGCGAGCAGGTCGGCTGGGAGGTCATTGGCAACGGTCCGCCATCGGCAGGTCAGCAGCAACGCGGCCAAGTGCCCACCCGCCGAGTGCCCCGCGACGACGATGCGGCGCGGGTTGCCGCCGTACAGAGCCGCGTGCCGCCACGTCCATGCCAGCGCCCGAACCATCTGCAGCGCGATCGCTTCGATCGTCACCGTGGGAGCGAGCGCGTAGTTCGGGATCACGACCATCGCCCCTTCGCGGGTGAACGAGGGTCCTATGAACGACACGTCGCGCTTGTCCAGCGCGCGCCAGTAGCCGCCGTGGATGAAGAAGAGCACCGGCGCATCGTCACGCGCGGCGGGAAACACATCGAGCGTCTCGGACGCGTGCTGGCCGTAGGCAATGTCGAGGCGGCGCGCCGATCGTTCGCGCGCGATCAAGGCATCGCGTGTCCAGCGCTCGAAGGTCTGCGGATGTTCGGGAATGCGAGCCCGGTTGTTGTACTGGGCATCGAGCCAGGCGGGATCGAGGCGGGGCATGAACGGCGCTCCAGGCAAAACGCCGATGATGCCCGACGCCGAATGGCTTGCGATCTGGCATTCGCGGGCCTTCGCTCGGCCGCCGTGCCACCGAGGCACAGACAACAGCCTCTGATTTGCTAAACTGACGGTCGTCGTGGGGGGGTAGCTCAGCTGGGAGAGCGTCGCGTTCGCAATGCGAAGGTCGGGAGTTCGATCCTCCTCCTCTCCACCAATCGACACCTAAGGCCTTGTTTCACAAGGCCTTTTGTGTTTCTGACGATCGAAGTTCGAAGTTCCGTCCGTGGTCGACGTCCAACTTCTACTTCGAATCGTGCATCAACAACTCGAACTCCACCAGCCGCCGGCCGCTCATCCAGAGAACAGTGCCGCAGACCGATCCTTGTGCCAGCCGGAGGAGCCGGGCGACGCGACGCTGACGGAAGCGTTGAACGCTGACAGATCGTCAGCAGCAGAACGATGGACGCCACGAACGAACGCAACCTACTTAACACAGGCGGCGAACGGAACTTGGTATTTGCGGCTCTTAGTGCCCGCTCATTTGCGGGCGATTCATCCAGAGCTTCCAAAAGAACTGCGTCGCTCAACTAAAACGTGTGAAAGGAGGCTCGCGCTTGCACGCGCGCGAAAACTATCAATAGACTTCTTCATCAGGTTTAGCTTCCGAAAGCCAGAAATGCTCACACCTGATAACGCGTCGCCCGAATCGTTTGCCATCCTGTATCAGGACGGCGCCCTCCAGATCAAAACGGCTCCTCAAGCCTCGCCGGGAACTTTGCGGCTGATGGCGCGTTGTGTGTCTCGCATGACGGAGCAAATTGTCGCTAGGGGAATGCGCGTTGACGCGGGTGCTCCATTGGCCGGCGACACCGGCTTCCAGGAAGACCAGCGCGGACAGGAACATCCCTTTCCCATCTTCTCTGAGGGAAGCAACGGGGCACGACAACCGCTCCAACTCCTTTCCGCCGAGTCCCACAATGCAATCGCTTCGGCGATTCAGCCCGATGTCCAAAAAGTGATCTGGCTGTCAGAAGCAATCGAGGAATGGCGCCTCAAGAGCGGTGTGAGCTTCTCGGAGGGATCGTGGGAGTACTCATACAAGAGTACTTTCAGAGTCTTCGTCGAACTCGTCGGGGAACTACGGCGCGATCGAGCGAATGCCGACGGGTCGATTGCCTGTGGAGTGTTGGACATCGATGTTCGGCAGCTCGGTCGAGTCCATATCCAAAAACTCGATGAGGGTCTAAAAAGTCTGCCCCCTCGCCAAGGAAAACGGGAAGATGGAATGGAGGCGGCTGAGCGCATCGCCGACGGAAAAGCCAGGAAAGCACGCCCGCCAAGCAAGAGCAGCGTCGCAAAGAAATTGAGCCACATTCGGCCCTTCCTGGTTTACGCAGAAAGAAAGGGTTGGACGAAGGCGGACGTCATGCAAGAGATGAGGCTGGTAGTCATGGCAGCCGACTCCGCCGTATCGAAGCTACAGAAGGGCTGCATTGCGCTGAGCGCCGAAGAACTGAAGGGAATGTTTGAGCAGCCCTTGTTCTCGGGAGGAGTCGCTGAGGCGCCTTGGAAATACTGGACTCCCCTTCTCGACTTGTTCCAAGGATTTCGCGTTGCTGAGTCATCAGGGCTGTACACGAACGACATTCTCGAGGTCGACGGGGTTCCATGTCTTTCCGTCATCAGCGACAGTCACGGCGATCCGACAGAAGACGATAAATCGGCTGTGAAAGCAGGAAGTGCTCGACACACGATCACTGCGAGGACGGCCGATGAGTACCGACGTCTCAAAAACGCAGCATCACGTCGCGTAGTGCCGATTCATCCTGAATTGATCAGGTTGGGCTTCTTGAACTTCGTCGGCGACATGCGTGCTTTAGGTCCTGAGCCGCGACATCTTTTTCCGCAACTGCCATGGGAGGAGAAGTCCATGTTCGGGCGTAAGCCCTCTGAGCATATGCGCAATCTTTTGAAGGTCGCAGGCATTCACCAAAAACGGCGCAAGGTGCCCCATAGTCTGAGGTCGAATTTCCATCAGGCACTCGACAAGACGTTGCTCACAGAAGACCTCCAAAAGCGGTTGCTGGGGCATTCAACAGGCGCTATCAAGATCGCAAACTACAACGAGACGGACCAGGGACCGGCCTTTCCGGCGGCCGAGGTTCTTCCATTCCTCGCCCGTGTTCAATTTGCAATCGCCGTTCCGAGTTGGCTGGAAGCAGTCGGGACCGAGGTGAAGGGATTGAAAGAGTAACCCCCCGCTAGCGGCGCAGGTGCTCTTGACCTGGGTATTTCTCATGCTGCGTCCCAGGCGATGCTGCCTTCGCTCGGCAGCTCTTGCCTGCCCAAACAAGGTTCGCTTTGCTTTCCTGAGGACATCCGATAGCAAGAAGTCGAATCGCGCCTTCCTGGCTGACAGCGGACATTCGTGGCGGTAGCGGATACGCGCACGCAACCTGTTGCGGATGTTCGAATGAGCTGCAGGAATTGTCGGCTCCGGCTAACTTTCCGGACGCCCACGGTCGACGCTCGAGCGTTCCCTGTCCCTTCGTTACTGTCCTTCGAGCGCGTCGCCGCTAGGTCGCTGTCAGGACTGACAGCAGTCATTCGCTGAAGGAGTTCGACCGACAAGGTTCGACCCATAGCCGAAGTTCAATCGACTACGAAGCTGACATTCACTTGGTAAAGATTACGCACCTGTAAGCCTCATGCGTTAGGGCGCACGCTGTCTGCGCGAGCCTGTAAACCAGAAGCGCAGGTGATTGTTCCCTCATACAGCGGCGGTGGCATCGCCATAGACGCCACTAATCAAGTTCTCACGCATCAATCGGTCGTTCAAGGTCCCGCGAGGGATGGCGACTGCCTCCAAGAACCGTTGCGACGATCGCGCATGTGAGCGAACTAGCCGGAGCGCCTCGTCGACGCCCACAGCCTCAAACGCCAGTCGATCACCGGGCCGCAGTTGCGAGAGACCGTCGGTGTCGCACGACAGGATCGTCGCGATCTTGGGGTAGCCACCGGTCGTCTGGTGGTCCGCCAGCAGGATGGAAGCGACGCCGTCTCCAGCGACCTGAACCGACCCGCGCACGATAGGCTCCGACGGAATCGACATCGCGTTCTTCAGACCGAGCCGTGGCCCCGCAAGGCGCAATCCCATCCGGTCAAAGGCCGGCGTGACGGCGAATTCCTGCTGCAGGAACGTTGCGATGGCCTCCGACTCGAACTGACCAGTCTGGGGCCCCAGCACGACCCGCACGCGCGACCGCAAGCCCACCCCCTCGGGCACTTCGAGATGACCTTCCCGCGCCTCGGCCACTTTTGCTTGGCGCACCACGATATTCGAGCGGGCGACCAGGCTTCCGCCGCCCAGGCCCGACATCGAGTGCGTTGCGGTGCGACCAGCCCACTGCGGGCAGGCTAGATCGCCCGCGAACGCGAGGTAGGCCCAGCTGCCGCGGCGGCCGGAACGAACCGACAACACCTCGCCCGCGCGCAGCGTCCGCACGCACCAGGACTTGAGCGCCGCGCCGGCATGCGAGACCTGGAAGTCACCGCCTGTGACGCTGCAGGTCACCTCGCCGTCTGTGCACGCGATCTCCAGCCCACCGACGGAAATCTCGATGGCGGTGGCGTGTTGCGGGCGACCGAGGGCGACATTCGCCGCGGCATGGGCCAACCGGTCCATCGGCCCCGAGGCCGGGACGCCGAAGCGCATCATCCCGAACCGGCCGCCGTCCTGGTACGAGACCAGCGGACCGCTGGACATGACCGTCAGCCGGGCCTCACTCATCGCACGCTGCCCGTCTTTGCGTCTCGAACTGCGCGCGGTCGATGCGCTTGAGCCGCACCTTGTCTCCGACATCGAAGAGGAACGGTGCTCGCTCGTCGCGACGGAGGATGCGCGTCGGCGACCGGCCGATGATGGACCAGCCCGTGGGCATCGTCAGCGTCGTGACCAGGCACTGCGCGCCGGCGATCAGCACGCTGCCCGCCGGGATGTCACGCACTGCGGCGGGCTTGCGCGGCACCTGGATCGCGCGCGGCACACCGGACATGTACGCGTAGCCCGGAGCGAAGCCGTACATGCGAACCTGGTAGTCGCCTTGCAGGTGGCAATTGATGACCTCCTCGACCGACAGACCGGTCGCCAAGGCCACCGCGGCCACGTCCGGCGCGAACTCGTCTTCGTAGCAAACCTCGACCTCGCGCCACTGCCCCGTGGCCTCCGCCCGAACCGGCCCGTGCAGCAAGCGCTCTACTTCGCGTCGCACTTGTGCGTGGTCGGTCACCAGCGGGTCGAAGTCGATCAGTAGGTTCACTAAGGCGGGCACACACTCGGCGAATCCGGTCGGCGGCGCGTCGACGAGCGCGCGATCGAGCGCCAGCACCGCGGCACTCGTCGCGTCGCTGATCTCGTCGCCGAAGGACACCAGAAGCGCGTGGTCCGCCACCGGTGCGAACGTCGGCCAGCCTTCGCCGGAAGTCGCGCTCGAATTCGCCAAGGATCATCCCACGAACGAAGCGAACACGACGCCCTCGGCCTCGAGCCGCGCCCGCACCAGGCGCGCCATCGCGACGGACTCGGCGTTGTCGCCGTGGACGCAGATCGAATCCGCGCGCAACGCGATCGGATCGGCACCGACGACCGGCATGCGTCCGCTCTTCAGGTAGCCGACCAAGCGATCGGCGGCCTCGGTCGCGTCGTGCAGCACCGCGCCGGGCTGGCCGCGCGGCATCAGCTGACCGTTGGGCAGGTAGGCGCGGTCGGCGAAGATCTCCGAGCACACCGTCAGCCCCTGCGTGCGTGCGGCGGCCTCGAGCTGCGTGCCCGAGATCGCCAGCACCGCCATCGCGGGATCGATCGCGTGCACGACCGCGGCGATCGCGCTCGCCACTGTCGCGTCGGTCGCTGCGAGGTTTCCCAGCGCGCCGTGCGGCTTGACGTAGCGCACGGCGGTTCCGGCCAGGCGCGCGAGCGCCATCAGCGTGCCAACCTGCGCGGCGACCATGCGCCCCACCTCGTCGACTTGCATCGGGATCACGCGGCGACCGAAACCTTCGCGGTCGGCATAGCCCGGGTGTGCGCCGACGGCGACACCGCGTTCCGCGGCCAGGCGCAGCGTCCGGAACATTGTTTCCGGGTCGCCGGCATGCCCACCGCAGGCGATGTTCGCGCTGGTGACGCAGTCCAGCATCAATGCGTCCTCGCCCATCACCCAGGGGCCGTAGCCTTCGCCGAGGTCGGCGTTCAGATCGATCCGCATCTGTTTTCCTTCACGCTGCGTCCCTAGCGTCGGGACGGGCCGCGCTTCACTTGCCTGGCAGGTTGGTCGCGCGCGTGAGCAGCGTGACCCCCGCGCCATCGGCCGAGTCGTAGTACGTGAAACCGGTGCGGTTGCGGCGGCGCCCACGCATCAGGGGCGACAGCCCCTGGGCCTTGGCCTCGGCCTCGGCCGCGTCGGCGTCCGTCACCTCGAAGCCGATGTGGAAGACGCCTTCGCCCTTGCGGTCGAGGTGCAGCCGCTGCGGCGAAGGTTCGGCGCCGGGCTCGCACAACTGGATCTGGACGTTGGGCAGGTTGCAGATCCGGTACTTGAGCGCCAGGAAGCCGGCCGGGCTCGGCACCTCCAGTTCCTCGTACTCGGCCAGCGGCGGGTACGGGATCCACGGTCCGATGCCGATCGACTCGTGATAAGCCTGCGCCTTGTCGATGTCGTTCACGACGATGCAGATGTGGTGCAGCTTGTTGAAGACCGGGTTCATCGATTCACTCCTTGACCGGCACGACATAGTTCAGCACACGACGGCCGCCGTCCACATACACAGTCTCGCCGGTCATGTACGACGCGTCGTCGCTTGCGAGGAACGCCACCACCGCGGCAATCTCTTCCGCTTTGCCGTAGCGACCCAGTGGCGTGCGGGACAGAATCGCATGGTTGCCCGCGCTGTTCATGAAAGCGCCCGCCACCATGTCCGTCATGATCGTCCCAGGTCCAACCCCGACGACGCGGATGCCGTGCGTCGCGAAGGCGACCGCTGCGGTCGAGGTGACTTGGTTCATGCCGCCCTTGGAGATCGCGTACGGCGCGACGCTCGGGTTGGCCAGGCCCGAGTTGATGGACGACATGTTGACGATCACGCCGCCCTTGCCCTGCTCGATCATGCGTCGGCCCGCGGCCTGCGTGCCGTAGAACGCCCCCTTCAGGTTCACGTCGAGCACGCGGCTCAGCAGTTCGTCCGTAACATCGAGGAAGTCGACCACCGGCGCGATGCCGGCGTTGTTGACCATGATGTCGATGGCGCCGAAACGATCGACTGCGGCCTGCACGAGCGCGATCACATCGCGCTGCACAGCGACGTCGGCGCGCAGCGCCATTACGTTGTCCCCGTTTCCGATCTCGGCCGCAGTTCGCTGCAGCGCGGCCTCGTCGATGTCCGAGACCACGACCTTCGCGCCTTCGGCCAACAGGCGTTCGGCGGTCGCGCGCCCGATACCGCGGGCCGCCCCCGTGACCACGGCGATCTTGCCGGCAAGTTTCATGTCGGTTCCTTTCAGTAGACGATGGTTTCGACCAGCGGCGTCGCGGTGCGGATGCGCTCCCAGCCGAGCGGGCGCATGTCGATGGCGCGGAAGTCGCCGGTCGTGATGAGTTCGGCGACGGCGCGTCCGACGGCCGGCGCATGCATCACGCCGTGGCCGGAGAAGCCGGTCGCGAAGATCAGGTTGGTCAGTTCGTCATGAGCGCCGACTACACCGTTGTGGTCGAGCGTATTGACTTCGTAGTGCCCGGCCCATGCGCGGTTCAGGCGCAGTTCTTCCATGGCCGGGATGCGCGTGGCCAGCAGCGGCCAGAACGGTTCCTCGAACAGGCCGTGGTGCGGCTCGAAGTCGCCGTCGGCGTCGCCGTCGTGCTCGGGCAGCGGCTGGATGCCACCGATGTAGCCCTCACCCTCGGGCCGCACCCAGATGCCGCTCGCATCGAACAGCATCGGGAAATTGACAAGCTTGAACGGCGTCTTGAACGAGAAAACCGTGCGCTTCTTCGGCACAACCGGCAACGCGATGCCCAGCCCCGCCGCCAACCGCCCGGACCAGGCGCCCGCTGCGAGCACACAGAAGTCGCACGGCAGTTGGGTGCCATCGGCCAGAAGAACTTCGGAGACGCGCGCGTCGCGGGTCTCGAACGAAGCCACCACGGCCTCCACGTATTCGACGCCCTGCCGACGTGCCGCGCGGCGCACCGTCGAGAGCAGGCTCCAGGCATCGAACCAGCCTTCGTGACGCGCGCCGAACGTGCCGATGCCGATCCCATCGACGTTGAGACCCGGGAAGCGCCGCTGCAGTTCTTCGGGCCCGAGCACGTCGATCTCGGCACCGTGGCTGCGCTGCATCGTGGCGGCGGCCACGCGCGCCTCAACATCGTCCGGCCCGCCGAGGATCAGGTAGCCGTTTTCGCGGAAGCCGATGTCGGCTTCATCGCCGAAAACCTGCTTGATGTCGCGGAACATCTGCGCCGCGTACAGGCTCATCGCGATGTTGGTCGGCGTGCCGAATTGCGTTCGGATCGACGCGGCCGAGAGCGCCGTCGATGACCACTGGTACGTCGAGTCTTTATCCACCACCGTGATCGGCCCGGTGTGGCCGGCCTGGCGCAGTGCCCAGGCACTGAAGCTGCCCATGATGGCGCCGCCGACGATGACGACGCGTGCTGAGTTGCTGTTGGACATGGTGGCCAGCCGTAGTCAGAGGCGCTCAGGTGCAGAACGGCGCCGCGATCGCGTGTTCCAGTGCGACGACGGTGATGCCATCGATGGGGCGCATGTGAGGCTCCTAAAACGACCGTGGCAGCCCGAGCAGGTGCTCGGCCACGTACGAGAAGATGAGGTTCGTCGAGATCGGCGCGACTTGGTAAAGGCGTGTCTCGCGGAACTTGCGTTCGATGTCGTATTCCTTCGCGAAGCCGAAGCCTCCATGCGTCTGCATGCAGACGTTGGCCGCCTCCCACGATGCTTTCGCCGCGAGGTATTTGGCCATGTTGGCCTGGGCGCCACTGGGCTGGCCGGCGTCGAACAGCGCGCAGGCCTTGAAGCGCATCAGGTTGGCGGCTTCGATCTCGATGTAGGCGTCGGCGATCGGGAACTGCACACCCTGGTTCTTCCCGATCGGCCGGTCGAACACGATGCGCTCGTTCGCGTACTTGACCGCTCTCTCGATGAACCAGTAGCCGTCGCCGATGCACTCGGCGGCGATCAGCGTGCGTTCGGCGTTCAAGCCGTCGAGGATGTACTTGAAGCCTTTGCCTTCTTCGCCGATCAGGTTCTCCTCGGGAATCTCGAGGTTGTCGAAAAAGAGCTCGTTCGTCTCGTGATTGACGAGGTTGGGAATCGGCCGCACGGTCAAGCCCTTGCCGATGGCCTCATGCAGATCGACGATGAAAACCGACATGCCTTCGGACTTCTTCGTTACGCCAGCGAGCGGTGTGGTGCGCGCCAACAGGATCATCAGGTCGGAGTGCTGCACGCGCGAGATCCAGACCTTCTGTCCGTTGACCACGTAGCGGCCGCCCTTTTTCACCGCCGTCGTCTTGATCTTCGTCGTGTCGGTGCCGGTCGTCGGCTCGGTGACGGCCATCGACTGGATGCGCAGCTTGCCGGCGGCGATGCGGTGCAGGTACTTTTCCTTCTGCGCCTTGCTGCCGTTGCGGAGCAACGTGCTCATGTTGTACATCTGGCCATGCACCGCGCCGGAGTTGCCTCCGCAACGGTTGATCTCCTCCATGATCACCGACGCCGCGGTTAGGCCGAGCCCTGTGCCGCCGTACTCCTCCGGGATCATCGCGGCGAGCCAGCCGGCCTCCATCAGCGCATCGACGAACTTCTCGGGGTAGGCCCTCAGGCCGTCCACCTTGCGGAAGTATTCGTCAGGAAATTGGCTGCACAGATGGCGCACGGCATCCCGAATTTCTTGGTGCTGGTCGGGTTCCTTGAACATGAAACTCTCGTATTTGGAAGGCCGTTCAGGCTAGGCGGGTACGCCGCTCAGCGCATCACGAACGGATTGCCGGTCACCGCGCCGCTGTTGATCCACACGCTCTTGACCTGCAGGTATTCGCGAATGGCGTCGATGCCGTTCTCGCGACCGAGTCCCGAATCCTTGTAGCCGCCAAACGGCGCCATGTAGCTGATCGCGCGGTAGGTGTTGACCCAAACCGTTCCGGCTTGCAGCTTTTCGGACATGCGCAACGCACGCGCGATGTCGCTCGTCCAGACCGCGGCAGCCAGGCCGAAGCGCACGTCGTTCGCGATGCGCACGGCGTCGGCTTCGTCCTTGAAGCGGATGATCGCAAGCACCGGGCCGAACACCTCTTCCTGGGCGATGCGCATGTCATTGTTCACGTCGCCGAAGATGGTCGGTTGCACGAACCAGCCCTTGCCGCACCCGGCTGCTTCGCCGCGATGTCCACCGAGCAGCAGCGTCGCCCCCTCCTTGCGCGCCACGTCGATGTAGTCGAGCACCTTTGCGAACTGCGGCGGTGTCGTCACCGGACCGACCTGCGTGGCCGCGTCCATCGGGTCGCCCATGCGGGCCGTGCGCGCAACGGTGAGCAGCTTTTCGACGAAGCGCTCGTAGATGCGTTCGTGCACGAGCAGGCGCGAGCCGGCGATACAGGTCTGGCCGGTCGCCGCGAAGATGCCCGAGATCGCGCCGAAGACGGCCTGCTCCAGATCGGCATCGTCGAAGACGATGTTGGCGGACTTGCCGCCCAGCTCCATGGCGGTGTGCTTGAAGTGGCGCGCCGCTTTCTCGTTGATGACGCGTCCGGTCACGTCGGACCCGGTGAAGCTGATCTTGCGCACCAGCGGATGCTCGACGAGCGGCGTGCCGACTTCGCTGCCGAAGCCGGTCACGACGTTGAAGACGCCCGGCGGAAACCCCGCCTCGTCGAACAAGGCCGCGAACTCGAGCGTCGACGCGGACGTGAACTCCGAAGGCTTGACAACCACGGCGCAGCCGGCCGCGAGCGCCGGCGCGATCTTCCAGCTCGCCAGCATCAGCGGCGAGTTCCACGGCGTGATGGCCGCGACGACGCCGATCGGCTCGTTGCGGGTGAAGGCGAAGTAGCCCTTCTTGTCCAGGGGCAGCGTCGTGCCCTGGATCTTGTCGGCCAGGCCGCTGTAATAGTAGAACCACTGCGGGATGTAATTCAGCTGACCGAGCATCTCGGCCAGCAGCTTGCCGTTGTCGCGCACCTCGGTGGCCGCGAGTTGGGCGGCATCCCGCGCGATGAGGTCGCCCAACCGGTGCAGCAGCATGCCGCGCTGGCTGGCCGTCATCTCGGCCCACGGCCCCGTCGTCATGGCGCGGTGGGCGGCCTGCACAGCGCGGTCCACGTCCTGTGCGTCCGAGCGCGGGATCTCGGCCCACGCCTCGCCGGTATATGGGTTCTGGGTCTCGAACCAGGCGCCGGCGGCGGGATCGACGGACTGGCCGTCGATACGGAGTTGGTAGCGTTTCATCTCGTTCAGAACGGTGCGAAGCCGAGCGCGGCGCGAAACCTGTTCTTGATGTAGGCACCGTCGCGCGGCGGCAGCGCGCGCGGCGGCTCGTCGGCAGCGATCGAGACCCGTACGAAGGTGGTCTGCTTTCGGGCAGCCGCATGATCAGCAACGTCACCGCAACGATCGATGCTCTCGACGGCGAACGAATTCGCGATCCCGAAGCCCTTCGCCACCGCCACCAGGTCAGTGCCAAGGCTGGTGTGGCTGCGCTGCATTCCGGTCTCGCCGAAGTAGCCGTTGTCGAGCACCACGATCGTCAAGTTGAGCGGCTGCTTTGCGGCGATCGTCGCGAGGCTTCCGATGCCCATCAGCTGTTCGCCGTCTCCTGTGATGACCACGACCGACTTCCCAGGCTGCGCAAGGGCGAGGCCGAGTCCGAGCGAAGTGGCTCCGCCCATCGCGCCCCAAAGGTAGTAGTTCTTATCGCGATCGCCGGCCGCAAACACGTCGTACGACGCGGAACCGAGGCCCGTGACGACAAGAGCTTCGGGCAGCGAGCCCAGCAACTTGGCGACGAACTGACGACGGTCCGCCGTCTGGCTGTTTCCCTCGATATTGGCGTTGGTGTTCATCATTTGCGCTCCCACTTCTTGCGACCGATCAGGTTTTGGCCCAGCAGCACAGCGACTCGCTCCCCGGCTCCGAACGCGGCGTCGAAACCCGCCCTCACGATCTCCTCGACCTGATGCGGATCGGAGGCGCGCAACACGGTGATCCCCATCAGTTCCAGGGCACCTTGCGTGGCCCGGCCCATGGGTCCCTGCCAGGGGTTGAAGTCTGCGTACTCCCCACGCATCGTCACGAGCGTGAAGAACGGCAGGTTGGCGCTGCTCAAGAGCGAGAACATGTTGACGCAGTTGCCGACGCCGCTGCTCTGCATCAGCAGCACGGCGCGTTGTCCGCCGAGCCATGCGCCACTGACCACCGCGACGCCCTCCTCTTCGGTCGTCAGAACGATGTCTTCGATCCCAGGGTCGGCGATCGCGCTGCGGATGACATGGGAGTGCCCGGCGTCGGGCACGTAGGCTATCTGGCGAACGTTGCCTTCCTTCAGCACTTTGAAGATGTCCTGCTGCCAGGTAGGTGCGTCGGCGGGTGTGCGGTCCATGGCTGTCCGGTCGATAGCGACAGGTGAATTGGCGGTGGAGAAATCATAGAATCTGATTGCGTCCGTCGACAAATAGAAATTCCTGATCGAACCATCACGGCTTTTCATCGCAGCACTGCGGCCATGGACTTCAAACAACTTCGCGCGTTTCTGACCGTGGCCGACACCGGCAGCGTGACTCGGGCAGCGCAACTGCTCAACCTGGTCCAGCCAGCCGTCTCGCGGCAGCTTCGGCTGCTAGAAGAAGACCTGGGCGCTGAGCTGTTCGTGCGCGAGCGCCACGGAATGCTGCTGACGGACGCGGGGAAGGCGCTCCTCGTCTATGCCCCGCGTGCGATGCTGGAACTCGACCGCGCGCGGGCCGAGATCGGCAGGGCATCCGATGGCATCGGCGGGTTGGTGACGGTGGGTCTTCTTCCGAGCACCTGCGAGGTGATTTCCAGTGCGCTCGTGACCGCCGTGGCGACGCGGTATCCGGGCATCCGAATGCGGATTTCTATGGGCTATGCAGGAACGCTGCAGCAGTGGCTGGAGACGGGCGAGATCGACGCCGCATTGCTCTACGGCGCGGAGCGGGCGCCGAGCATCCAGACCACCGTCCTGCTGGACGAGGAGCTGTGGGTCGTCGGCTCTCCGGCAGCGAAACTGCGCCGGCAAAAACCAGTGCCACTCGGCAGCCTGGCCGGCAAGCCGCTCATCCTTCCGAGCGGGCCGCACGGCATTCGGACCCTTGTCGATCACGCCTGCGCCGTATCCAACGTCGAGCTCACGGTGGTGGCCGAGACGAACGCGATGAGCATTCAGAAGAGCCTCGTGCGAGGAGGACATGGCCTGACGATTCTTCCGCCGATAGCTATCGCCGAAGAGCTGGCGCGCAAGCAGGTCACGGCAGCGCCCCTCTGTGACCCCGCGATCACGCGGAAGATCGTCCTGGCGCTGCCTGCGAACCGACCGGTAGGCCGGCATGTGCGACGGACCGTCGAGCTCCTGATCGAGTGCGCGAAGGATGCCGTGACGCGCGGCGATTGGCTCGAGGCGCGCTGGCTCGCGGCGTGAAAACAGCGCCATCAAGCCTAAACAGTGCGTGGCCCAGCCGCGCTCAGTCCGATTCGGCGTTTGAATGTTTTGGCCGATAACACCGGTCAATGGCTGCTATGCAGCGCGATGCGCTACGACCGGTATTGGCCGAACCGAGACTGACGCCGACGCCAGTTCAACGGCAGCTCCGATTCATGGCGTTTACTCAGGTCGACCGCCCGAATGGGGTCAACGCCAGGGACACCAGACCTCTGCAGCGGGATGGCCAGCTTCTCCTTCCCGGTATTAGCCGAAGTTGGGTGGACTGGTCACTGCGTACCTCAGCTTGTGGTCGAACTGGACAGCCGGCGTCCAACGGCGCAACAGCAGCTTTTCGTCGAAGGAGTCAGCCAAGGCGTGTGAAGGTCAACAACGCGGTGTCAAACGGCAGCTCTTTATTAAGCGGTCGGCCAGCCGAACTGTGTGACGGCCGCCCTGGTCATGACAGTCCTTGGTCCAAGTCCAGCGAGAGCCGCTCGATACATCGCCGATCCGTCGACGCCCTTCATGCAAGCGATTGATGGGCCGTAAGTGCCCATGGGGTGGCCACGCGGCGCATTTGCTTCGAAGCCGCGCATCAATTTAGTCATGCACGTTGGGACTTTCAGTCGCCGCTCAAGCCATTGTCGGGCACGTATTCAATGATCTCACCAGTGGTGCACCCAAAGAATTGGCATAGCTTGTCAATGATCTCTGTTGAGGTGTTGTAGCCGCGGCCGGACGATATTTTGGAAAGCGTGACGCGGTGAATGCCCGTCGCATGCGCGATTTGTTCAAGCGTTACTCGCTCTCCAGATTTGAACGCGAGATCCGCAATGCGTTCTCGCAGTCGGAATCGAATCATTAGAAGTGGCCAGACTAAAAGAGTTTCGTAACCGTATTAGATCAAACGTAGCATTTACGCTACATACCGAGTGACAAGCCGCTTTTGGTTTACTAATGCAGCGTATATGCTACGTACATCGCTTATTGGCTCTATATGGAAAGAGAAATGAAAAACGACTTTAACGATCGGTACTGTAATAGCCCCATTTGCCAACTGGCGTGGGCAGGCGGGTTCCTGGATGGAGAGGGTTGCATCCACATCGCAAAGACGTCCCGGTGCGAGCGCCGAGATACATACCGCTTGCGTCTGACTGTTTCCCAGAACTGCGTCGAAACGTTGTGGCACCTTCAAGCGGTCCTTGGCGTCCGGGGCGGGCTCCACCGAATTGTTCGTCGAGTCGAACACAACAAACAGTGCTACGTCCTGGTCTACGACGGACGACAAGCGCGGGACGCTATTCAGGCCGTACTGCCGCACCTCGTTCGCAAGCGCCCCGAAGCAGAGACCGCGCTTGCGTTTTATCGGGAGGGGCGTGTCGAGTGGCATCCGGGACGTGGTGGTTGCCCGGAAGAGCTCTGGCGAACGCGGGAGAAGTTCTACCGCAAGCTGAGGGCGTTGAAGTGACGGCAAACGCGGTGAATCGACGATCGCATCGTTGCGCCGACACCCGTACGTTAGCGGCCTACGCTAACGCACTGATTGATCAAGCAAGAGAGTGTGAAGCGGTCAGCCGAAGTGTTGCCGCGCAGCCTTTTGGCACGTCGACCAGAAAACCAGACCCGTTCTTGATCCAACTCGTCGATCCGGACGAACTGGCAGACGCAATTAAAGGGTCCCAAGCGGCGGTCGACGATGGCGGTCGCTCCGTTCGCCACGTGCTCGAGAAGCTTTCGGAGCTACCCGCGCTCCGGCGTCTCTCGGCCCCACCATCTTTGAGCGCCTTGCGCGACTTGGCAGCGGGATTCCCCAACTTCTCATCTGTGATCGAGTACGTCCGCAAACACGCTGCGCTGTCCAATCTCAATCCGTGCAGCCCCCTGCAGTTTCCACCGGTCATTCTCGATGGGCCCCCGGGAATTGGAAAGACCGCGTTCTCTCTCGCACTCGCGAGAACGATGGGAGTGCCGCTGATCCAGTTGCAGATGTCCCACTCGACAGCCGGATTCGCGTTGGGCGGGCTTGATCCGCAGTTTTCAGGCGGCGGTCCGGGATACCTCACCAGAAAAGTAGCCCTGGGGCTGGTACCGGATCCGGTCGTGCTTCTGGACGAAGTCGAGAAAGCTCCGCGAGACAGCCGTTACGACCCGCTCGGACCTCTCTACTCGCTCTGGGAACCAGAAACGGCGTGCCGATTTTCGGATGATGGGTTGAGGATCCCTCTCAACTTCAGCGCCATTCGCTGGATCTGCACTACGAACGATGCGTCGCAATTGCATCCGGCGCTTCTTTCCCGTTGCGAGTTCTTCAGCACTTCGGCGCCATCGCCTGAGCAGCTGATCGCAATCGCTCACAACGCATATACCGAGTTGAGACGTCTGGCACCTTGGGGGGAGCAGTTCGAAGAGGTCCTGCCTCACGAACTGGCGGCGCATTTGTCAGGCACTACGCCGCGCGATTTGGTCCGCAGCCTGCGCGCGGCGTTAGGCAGTGCTGCATTGAACGGACGACGGCGTCTGGTGCTCGCCGATCTCCCGCGACCGCAGCAGCAGCGCGTGGCGGTCGGGTTCTTGCGCTAACGATCTACACAACGAAGGAGGCGGGAATGAATGAAGCATGCATGGCGCCGAGGGGTGAAGAAGACGGAGCCCCGAGGGATTGGGTCGAATGGCCTGTTCCGTGGATCGATGCTGATGCACCGGTCAAGGAAGCACTTGAGATCTGGGGGCCGACGGTTCCACCGGGTTGGCGCCATCTGCTGCATGCGACTTTCGTGAGGCTCAACGCGGTCTCGGGGTCGGTCAAGCGTGACGTGGCGCTGGCAGCCATGAAAGTGGTATCCGGTAACAGCCGTCTTCATTTCCGCATAGAGGTGGAGGACAACGTTATCCACGGAATTGTCCGAAAGGCGAGCGAACGCTCCGCCCTGACGTGCAGGCAATGCGGTAGGGCTGGACGGCTGCGCGAGCTTGGTGATGGTCGCCACGCGGTCCTCTGCCCCCGCTGCGCTGCACCGCACCTGCTGCGACACCACGTTGAGCAGATGTTGGACAGTGCGTCATTCCTCTCGCGACTGGGTATAGACGTAAGCGAATCGCAAGTTCCAGAGTTGCTCAGGAATGACTTCGTCCACGCGGCGAAAAATGAACCGGCCTTGGAAGCTGGTGAAGACGCAGTTCGAATGAGTGCAGCTTGCTTCCGAGATTGGATTCGCTCATGGCGCGAAATCCAACCCGAGCTCCCCGTCGCCGTTTTGTGTCCGCAGCGTTGCTCATGAACTCCCAGGAAATTCTCTTCTGCGGCGACACCCATGGCGCGCATAGGCACGTTCTGGCGGCTGCAGAACGTATTAAGCCAATGGCTGTCGTTCTTCTCGGCGACCTTGAAGTGTGTCGGAAAGCCCATCTCGAGCTCGCGCCAATCTGCGACAACGTCTGGTGGATTCAGGGAAATCACGATACTGACTCTCACGAATCGTGGACGAACTTGATCGACTCAGAGATCGCCCACCGTTGCGTCGACGGGCGCGTCGTTGTGCTACCCGACGGCACGCGCTTGGCCGGGCTCGGGGGCGTATTCCGCGAGAAGATCTGGGCGCCACCACTTTCACCGGTCCACAACAGCTATGAAGCCTGGGAAGCGTCTCTCCAGCCGGGGTGGCGAGGGCCTCCCCACTGCCCTGTCACCATCAGATCTCGAGATCAAGACGCCGGTGCTTGGCCCAAAGATACACCGCAGGCCCTACCGCGGCCCTCAGCCTTGGCACGATACAACTGAGCGTCCGCTGTGGAAATGAGAGCTTCTACGCTTCCTTGGCTCGCTATTGGATATTCTGCAATCCCAAAACTAGCGCTAACAAACTCGGCGACGTCCGAGACAGCGTGGTCGATGCACAAGGCTCGTACCTTCTTCTCGAGCAACTCGGCCAGCGCCATGGCACCCGAGAACTCGGTCTCAGGTAGGATGCATGCAAACTCCTCGCCGCCATAACGGGCAACGAAATCGGCGGGCCGTTTGAGATTTGATTGCAAGGTGGCCGCAATGCGGCGGAGGCACTCGTCACCAGCCTGGTGCCCATAGCGATCGTTGTAGCGTTTAAAGTGATCCACATCGACGAGGATCAGCGCCAGCGGAGCGTTGTTGCGAGCACATCGTCTTGATTCGGCCGCGATTCGTTCGTCGAAAAATCGCCGGTTGTAAACGCCCGTCAAGCCATCGATGAACACCATCTGACGCAGCAGATCGCTTTGCGCTTTCAATGTCATGTGTGTCTTGACACGCGCTCGCACCACGGTCGGATTGAAGGGCTTGGCGATAAAGTCGACGGCGCCTACCTCGAGCCCCTTGGTCTCAGTGGCTGAGTCGTTGCGGGCCGTGACGAAGATCACCGGAATGTTCCGCGTGGCATCATTTGCCTTCAGGCGCTCGCACACGGTATAGCCGTCCAAGTCCGGCATTTCAATATCCAACAGGATCAAGTCTGGAAGCTTGTCTCGGGCAATCGTTAGAGCTTGTTCGCCGCTCGTTGCGACGAAGACTTGGTGGCTCGCCGCAAACACCTGATACAGCGCTTGAACATTGATCGCCTGGTCGTCGACGATGAGCAGCTTGGGGCGGTTGGGAAGTGGGCCACAGGTGGGCACAAGCGCCGGCTCGCCTCCCTGGGTGAGGAGACTCATCGCACCATCCCTTGCTTGATTGCATCGCAGCAAACGATGGCTTGTTCGAAATCGAGCTGCATGATCGCCAAATCAAGGGCAGCCGCCAATCGCTTGGGAACTGCCGTCGGCGCTTTGCGGACTTGCGCGTAGACATCCACGGCGCGCATGTCCGCGTCGCTCAGCAGAGCGCGCAATTCACCGAGAAGCGAAACGAGCGACGCTTCATCGAGTGCGTCGTCGGTACTCGCGCGATTCGGGTCTGCGGCAGGATCCAGGCGATCCGCAATTCGTGACATCGCATCCAAGTTGCGCTGGAGGAGTGTCTCCAAGCCAGCTGGCAAAGTCTCTTGCGACGAACCGGCGGGGCCGGTCAATGCGCGTTCGGCTTCGCTGGCAAATGCCGCCAGCTCGTTCGCCCCGAGCGTGCCAGCCAGCCCCTTTAAGGTGTGCATGAGGCGTCTGGCGTCGACTCGCTGATCGCTCTTAAGAAGGATGGCGAGTTGGCGCGGCATCGAGCGCGCATCGCTCACAAAACCTCGCAGCAATCGGGCGTAGACGGCGGAATTGCCCGCCATGCGCGAGAGAGCACCGGGCAGGTCAATTTGCAACTGTCGCGCTTCGCGACAAAGTGGCTCGGGCAAGTCCACGAGCAACGCTTCGGGTGCATCACCGCACCCTCTACCAGTGTGAAGTTGCAGAACCCTTACGAGGTTGCCAAGATCGAACGGCTTGCCCACGTGGTCGTTCATGCCGGCCGCAAGGCACGCCTCACGGTCCGACGCCATCGCATTGGCGGTCATCGCAATGATTGGCAGGCGGGCGAGCCGCAGTCGTTGCCGAATTTCTGCAGTTGCCGTGTAGCCATCCATGACGGGCATTTGGATGTCCATCAAGACCGCATCGAAAGAAGTGGCTGCGGTGGCGACCGCATTCACACCTTCCGCTCCGTTTGAGGCGAGCTCGACATGCGCGCCCTCGCAGCTGAGCAACTCATTCGCGATCTGTTGGTTGTTCAAGTTGTCTTCTACCACCAGGAGCCGCATCCCCAGGAGCCGCTTGACCGGCGCCCCGTGGCGACGCGAAGCGTCAGGCGTCTGACGTGATCGAAGATCCGATCCTTTTGCATCGGCCACCGCCTCAAACAGCATGGACGCCGTGACTGGCTTAACCAAAAAGCCGCTCAACGACTTCTGTTCGTCGGCGCTCCTGCTGGCGAGCATCTCGCGCCCATGCGCAGTGACCATCACCACCACAGGTGTCCGGTTCGGGCCGGTCAGGGCCCGAATGCGCGAACTGGTCTCCCACCCGTCAAGTCCAGGCATGTGCCAGTCGACGAACATGGCGTCGAAGGAAGCACCGGTCTGAAGGCTGGTTTCAATCGTCGCGATTGCGGCCTCGCCGCTCTCCGCAAGCTCGACTTCCCATCCGAGCGAGCGGGCCATGGCCGACAGCGTCGCCCGGGCCGTGGGGTTGTCATCGACGATCAACGTGCGCAGAGCAGCAATGGGGCTCCCGCCCGTGGGCGACCTGCCCTCCCCTGTCGAATCACCCAACTGGAGCCAGATCCCGAAGCGAAAGGTACTTCCCACCCCAAGGCCGCTCTCCAGTTCGAGTTCGCCGCCCATCAAGCCAACCAAGCGCTGACAGATGGCCAGGCCGAGGCCCGTTCCCCCAAATCGTCGTGTGGTCGAGCCCTCGGCTTGGGAAAAACCGCTGAAGATGTGCGTTTGGTTTTTGGGTGCAATGCCGATTCCGGTGTCACGAACCGCAAACTGCAAGAGGACCGCGTCGGGACGTCGTTCCCGGACCCGAATACTGATAACAACCTCTCCCTGCGCCGTGAATTTGATCGCGTTGCCGGCCAGATTGATGAGAATCTGTTGCAGGCGAAGGTCGTCGCCTTGGAGATCACCAGGCACGTCCGAACCGACGTCGAACAGTACCTCGACATTCTTTTGACCGATATTGGCCGACAGGATCACAGAGAGATCCCTCAGCAGAGCGTCGAGTCGGAACCCGCGGGGATCGAGCGCCATCTTGCCGGCCTCGACCTTCGAAAAATCAAGAATGTCGTTCAGCAGACCAAGCAACGACCGCGCGGCGCCCTCCGTCTTGGCCGCATAGTCCAGCTGACGGACGGTGAGTTCGGTCTTTTGCAACAGTTGCAGCATTCCGAGAATCGCATTCATCGGTGTGCGAATCTCATGACTCATGTTGGCAAGGAACTGCGATTTGGCTCGACTGGCGCTGTCTGCCGCCTCCTTGCCCTCATGAAGCGCCTGCTCGGCTTTCTTAAAGTCACCGATGTCGATCATCGCCGCGATCGTCCCAGCAACCGAACCGTCGGCCCGCGTAAACAAGGTCTTGCTGATCCGCACGGGGATCAACGTTCCGTCCGATGCCCTCGTCATTCCCTCGTAAGTCCGGCCACCAGACTGCTGGATCAGCTCTCTCTCGATCGCGTCATGCGTGTGGGCGAGTTCGCTCGGGTACACCTGCGCCAATGTTTTGCCAATCCAGTCCTCTCGCCGAACCTTCAGCATTCGCTCAGCGGCGCCGTTCAACCCGAGGAAGCGACCGTCGAGGTCCTTGAACTGGACAGGAATTGGAACGCTGTCCATCAGCTGCTGGGTGAAGTGCAACTGGTCCCGCAAGGCGGCTTCTGCAAGTTTCCGCTTTGAGATGTCCATCTGCGTTCCGGACATCCATTCGGGCTTGCCGTCTTCGGTCAACGATGAGACCCGACCGCGAACCAGCATCCACGACCACTCACCGTCCTTGCGTCGCATGCGCAACTCGGCGTCAAAGTGATCCGTTCGCCCTTGGAAATGCCGATGTAGCTTGCGCATCGACAACATGCGGTCATCCGGGTGGATCCACTGTTCCCAATTCTGCGCTGGCAATGGCGTCACTGCTTGAAGCGTTCGGCCCACCATCTGCGCCGAGCGGGCGTTGACCAGTGTCTCGCCGGTCGTGATATTCCATTCCCACGTTCCAACATTGGTCCCCGACAGAATGTTGCTCAAGCGCTCGCGCTCTCTCGCCAGTTCGGCGGTCGCCGACTTTCTCGCGGTGATGTCGGTACCGATCGAGATGAATTTTTCTACCACTCCGTCCGAACCAACAAACGGCGCAATCACCGTATCGATCCAGACTGGTGAGCTGTTTCGATCAAGGTTGCAGATCTCGCCCCGCCAGGGCTGGCCCAGCACGATCGTCCTCCAGACCTCCGTCCAGAACGACTCCGGGTGAGCGTCAGATTTGAGGACGCGATGGTGATTTCTTAGCAGTTCCTCTTCGGTGCGGAGGTGAAGTTCGCAGAACGCCGCATTTGCCTTCGTGATCCGCCCCGATTGATCTGTCACCGATACAAGCGAGTGCAGATCGATGGTTTTCAATAGCGCGTCGGTCTCCCTCAGGGCCGCTTGAAGGCGCGCATTTGTTCTTCTCTTCTCCGTGACGTCGGTGCCGATCTCCATGAAACCGGTCACCACGCCACTTTCGTCGCGTGTCGGCTGTACTTCCGTGTCTATCCAATACTCATGACCGTCCTTCGCCTTGTTCAAAACCTCGACTCGGCAGCTCTCACCGGTCGCGGCACAGGCTGCAAGCAACCGAAGAGTCGCCGGATCCGCGCTCGGATTTGCCAGCAGTTCACCCGGCGTGTGCCCAACCGCATCGTCAAGGGCATAGCCGGCGATCTTGGTAAACCCTTCGTTAACCCAAGTGATCTTTAGATTTTTGTCGGTGATGATCACGGCGTTAGAAGTTCTCCGAACGACCTTGGCCAGTCGATCGAGGTCGGCCGTCATACGCTGCGCTTCCTTTTGAGCACGCACGCGGCCGACCGCCAGCAACCAGACTGCCAGTGCAAGGAGGAAGCTCAACGCCGCGCCGCAAAACGCAATGACGAGCGGCTTTGATTGATCAACGCTCGCTTCAAAGGCCGGCGTGCTCCTTGCGCGCAGAACGAGGGCTCGTCCGCCGACGGAAATCGTACGCGTCGACCCGAATCGCCAGGTGCCTCCGTCGACCTCACTTTCCGGCCGAGCGTCGAACAGCAGGTCTTCCTTGATCGAGGTAGAGCCGTCGGAAAGCGAGAAAGCGACCAGTCGATCAGCAGCATCCATAACACCGGCGAGAAGATCGGCCGCCACTACCGGGCAATAGGTGAAGCCGGTCAATGCCGCTTCGCGCTGCCTCGGTGTCTGGGGGTCGCTTCCCATCCGATAAACCGGCAGCACGAAAATAAAACCCGCGCCTTTGCGACCATCCTGGACCAGCGTGATTTTTCCGCTGAGAGTGACCTCTCCCGTATGCAGAGCTGACTCGACCGCAGCGCGGCGGACGGGTTCGGCCCCCACATCGAGTCCCCACGCCGGCCGGTTTTCGGGCAGCGGCTCTATCAGCTTGATGACATAGAGATCATTTGCATGGCCGATGTTCTTGACGTCGAAGTCAGGTGCGTGGTCCGACCGCTCGAGTGCCACGAATTCATCGAGATTGGGGCGCATCACCCGTTGGATGAACCCGAAACCGAGCACACCGGGAAACTCGCTTGGCAAGTTTCTGGACTGAACGTAATCCCGAAATCCGCTCCGGGACACCGTCCGATTCGCCGCATACAGCCCCGCAGCGCCGCGCAGGCCGTATACGGGTTGGCGGAACCGGCGCTGGACGTCGGTCAGGAGACGCTCTACGTTGAGTTCGAACTTGGCATGAGCGTCGGCTTCGCTGTTGGCGCGAACCCAGACGACGCCGCCCGCGGTGATCGAGAGTCCGATGATTTGCGCAGCCGCTGTCATTGCCACTGCCGGAAGGACGCTCACGACCTTCCCGGCACCACGCTTTTTATCCTGGCGCCCCATTCGCACAGCCTGTCGCGTCACCGCCATGCACCGCCAGTAGACCGTCGGCCCGGCCAGCAGGACGAGCAAGCCTGCGTTCAGCAAGGCAGCTGCCCCACCGCTCCTGTGTGGTGCAACGGCGTCCAAGATTAGGACCGCGAGTACCTCCGCGAGGGAAATCGTGAAGAGGATTTCCACAAGCAGACGGATAGGGCTGGCTTTTCGGGTCATAGCAGGAGAAGCCAGCGATGGCCTTAGGTGGAATCGCTCGACGGCGATGCTCGGGCATTTTCCGGAGTCCTATTACTGGTGAAGTCTCGAATAGGAGGTGCGATCTAGCATTGTTCCGCTCGGGACGGCCTCGACTGCGTTCTGGATCGGGTCTAAAAGTGAGAAAAGAGGGTTTTTCTTATAGGGGTCCTTCCATAGGGAAGATGGATCACCTCATCCTGGAGAGCTCTTCTCTCTTCTATATCGCGTCCCTGCCCCTGATGCGATTTTTCCCACTTGTCCCACTGAGACGAACGATTGACCGACGTCGAGGTGCCCGCAACGAGCAAATGGTCGCGGCCCTTTGAGCATCCCGTGAGACATCAATGCGGCAACGATCCCAGAGCCGGAGAGAGGGCTGCTGCTGATGCTGGACTGCTGGCGGGCCTCCGCTGTCGAGGACGCCGGATTGCGACCTGATTGGAGCGCCTGATGGCCACTTGGCGCGCTTCACGCCGTCTAGAGGCGTTTCTCTGTGTCAGCAGATAGCCATTCCAAGTTTTAGCACCCGGCGTCAGCCTTTACGAAAGGGACGCCAAGGTCCGCTGAAAATGCGAAACCGCTTCGCTCCTGCTTTGCGCGATACATCGCCTTGTCGGCGCATTTGACGAGTTCGTCGGCAGTAATTGCGTCAGCTGGGTAAAGCGCGATGCCAATGCTCGGCTTGACACTTTGCGCCGGCACTCCATCTCCCAGGCCGTCGCAGGGTTTACTCAACGACTGAATGATCTTCCTGGCGATCGCCGTCGCATCCGCAGTGCTTTTCAGTTCGGAGAGCAGGTAGAGAAATTCGTCGCCCCCGTGGCGGCTGACAGTGTCGTCTTCTCGGGTCATTTTTTGGAGCCGGCTGGCGATGGTCATCAGGACCTTGTCGCCGACTTCGTGTCCGTGTGAATCGTTGATGGCCTTGAAGGCGTCCAGGTCAATGAACATGACCGCGATCGTCCAGCCTTGCCGCTTGGCCTGCGCCAAGCCGTGCTCCAGGCGATCGTTGAACAGCACCCGATTCGGAAGGGACGTCAGGGGATCATGAAATGCAGCATGGCGGGCGGCGTGCTCCTGCGCCTGGGAAGCCGCCAGCTGATGTTCCAGCAGCTGGCGCTCTCGCACCTCTTCCATCAAGGCCTCGTTCACTTTCGTCAACTTGTCCGCACTGTCCTGGACCTTGGCTGCAACCGCTTCGCTCTTCTGTACCGCGCCGGCGACATCAGCCTGGTCAGTTAACTTTTCGGCCTCCTCTTTCAAGATCTCATTCACCTGAGACAGCTCGGTCGCGCATTCTTCGACCATCTCTTTGATGCGCTCGCTCTTGCCGATGGCCTGGGTCAACGACCCGGCGGACGGATTTCGGGCTGACGGCGAAACTTTGGCGTCGGACATGAAATTCCTGCGTGTCGTGGTGGCGCAAGTTTGACGCCCATTTTCAGTGCTGCCACTGAGGCGTGGCGGATTGGCGTCAAATAACTCAAGACATCACGTTCTACGTCAGAGTTGTCGTACTGCGTCCGCCGGAGCTCTAAAGAGCAACAGGGGCCACTAGCCCGGGGCAGAGCGCTCTGCTTTCTCTTGCACCTGAGCTAGGATCGCCTCGAGTTCGGCATCATCGGTAGGCTTGGTCAAGTGGAAGTCGAAGCCTGCTTCCTTTGCCTTCTTTCGGTCGTCCTCGCTGCCCCAGCCCGTGACGGCAACCAGTATCGATCGCGGCGCGCCCGGCATCGCGCGAAGCCGGCTCGCGACTTCGAACCCGTTCATGCCGGGCATGCCGATGTCCAGAAAGATCACCTGCGGCTCCGCGTCGATTGCCATTGCGAGACCTGCCGGCCCCGAGGTCGCGACGGATGTCTCGTGACCGAGCAGCTGAAGAAGGGCCGCCAGAGCTTCTGCAGCATCGATGTTGTCGTCGATCACCAGGGCGCGCAGCGAAGGTCCTGAACTGATGCCGCTTTCCAGGGGCGCCTGCGTGCCCATGCGGGGAGCCGCCGCTGGCAACCGAAAAGTGAAGGTGCTACCGCAATCCTCTCCTGCGCTCGTGGCGCCGATCGATCCGCCATGCATCTCGATCAGCCGCTTGGCCAGCGACAAGCCGATGCCGAGGCCGCCTTGAGCGCGATCAAGGGTCTTGTTGACCTGGGCAAACATGTCAAAAACTTGCGTCAACATGTCGCGAGGGATGCCGACGCCGTTGTCGCTCACGCTGACCACGATTTGGTCACCTTCCTGGCGCGCGGCCAGCGAGATACTGGCCTGGTCCGGAGAGTATTTCGCGGCGTTCGTGAGCAGATTGCTGAGCACCTGACTGATGCGAGTCGCGTCGACGTCGAGCCACAACGGTTCGTTCGGCAAATCGACACGGAGCTTGTGCTCGGCCGCTTCGAGAAGGGAGCGCGTGGCCTCGATCGAGGACTCGACAATCGCCCGCAGGGTCACTCGCTCCTTGCGAAGGATGACCTTGCCGCTCGTGATGCGCGATACATCCAGCAAGTCGTCGATCAGCCTGACCATGTGGCCGAGCTGCCGGCTCATCATCTCCTGAGTCCGGCGCGTCAACCCCAAGTCCTGCGAGCGTTGGAGTACGTGCAGCCCGGTTCGAATCGGCGCTAGCGGGTTGCGCAGCTCATGAGCGAGCGTGGCCAGAAACTCATCCTTCTTACGGTCGGCGTCCTGCAGCGCCGTCTGCGCCGCCAACTCTACCGTCCGGTCGTGGCTCACTGCGAGCACGTGCAAGATGCGGCCATCGATCTCTTTCTCGGGGATCAACTGAGTGATGAAATCTCTTGGCCCCGCGGGGCCGACAAAGCGAAACTCGATCCACTGGGGCGACGCTGTCTCGAAGACCTTGCGCGTCGCCACATCCCACATGTCACAGAGTTCGGCCGGAAAGTCGAGCTCGCGATTGGTCTTGCCAACGAGCTCGGACGGCTGGCGGCCGGTGACGCGTTCGATGGCGGCGTTGACGAAGACGTGTCGCAATTGCCTGTCAAAACGAGTCAGGATGTCCGGCGTGTTGTCGGTCAGGGTTCGAAGCTCCTGCTCTCGCTCTCGCAGCTCCTGCTGAGTTTTCGTGATGATTGAAATCTCGGTGTTGGTGCCGAACCACCGTGTGATGCCGATGTCGTCCTTGACCGGGGTGACGCGGGTCAGGAAATCGCGGAACCGACGGTCTGCTCCTTTAAGCGGAAACACCTTCTCGAAGGGTTCGCCGTGTTCGATCGAAGCCTGCCAGCGCTTCATCACTGCCGGCAGGACCTCGGGGTCGTGGACGCTTTGCCATCCCCAGCCCTCCATTTGCTCGAGGGTCGTGCCAGTGTAGTCGTACCAGCGACGGTTGTACCAGTAGATATGCCCGTCGGCGCGGGCCATCCAGCAGAGCTGAGGGATTGACTCCGCCAGGGTGCGGAACTGCTCTTCCCGTTGCTCGAGATCCCTAGCGAGGCGACGGCGCTCCGTCACGTCGCGGAAAATGAGAACAGCGCCACTCACGGATTGATGGCATGCCGGTCGTGTTCTTTATCAATCCGAATGCACCTGCAGATCGCATAAGGCATACCCTCGCGCACGAGCTTGGGCATATGGTGTTGCACACGCTTTCGCTTTAGCGAAGACGACACTATGGAAGATCAGGCCGATGAGTTCGCGGGGGCATTCTTGTTGCCTGCCGACGAGATTCGCCCGCAATTGAAGCGCTTCGATTTAAGACAGTTGGCGAACCTAAAAAGCTATTGGAAGGTGTCGATTGCCGCGATCGCCGTGCGCGCTGATCGGCTCGATCTAATCACGCCGCACCAGAAGAAAAATGTTCTGGATGGAGATGGGCCGGCTTGGTTATCGCAAGCGAGAACCCAATGAGCCAGACGCCGACCATCCACAACGCTTAGCAAAGATGGTGAGATTCCATCAGCGCGAGCTTGGCTACTCGCGTTCCGGGATGGCAACCCTACTTGATGTGGTTCCGGCTGAGTTTGATCGACTTTATGGGAACCAAGCGGCCGACATCGCGGAGAACGACCACCGGCCGATGGCGCACATCCGCCTCGTCAAGTAGCGTTCTTCTTCCAGCGTGCAGCAGCAGCGGTCCGTGCGATCGCTGAGCGCTGGTCAGGCGTGAGCTTCGCCGCGCGGGCGGTGCCCCCCTTCAAACCGCCTTTGCGGCTGTTCAGTTGCCGTTTGGTGTGCGCTGGCGCGACCACCTCACGGTAGCGCGCCGCACAACGTCAAGCGCTGCCTGCGTGAAGTCTTTTCGCTTGGTCGTCATCCAGTTAGCCTAGCAGATTCGGTTAGCCCTGGGCTCGCTGTTTGCCACGGAGGAGTATGCATTCCGACCCGCTAACGGGCGTCCAAGTCGCGCTGCAGATTGAGCGTTGCGGGCTTATCCAGGAGCGCGACAAGCTACTGGCTGAGCGCTGGGAAAGCACTCGTCGGATGATCTCCCTAGGCGCCGTAGTTCGCATCCTGCGCGAAGACTCGGCCGAAATGCTCCGACAGGCGCAGATTACTGCCGGCGCCTACTACCGATCCCCGTTTGTAACGCGGCCCGAGCGAGACTGAACCACTACCTGAAATCGCCAGGCAGCGAATCTGCTCGCACCATCGCCCGTCTTCAGTTGGTCTTCCGGCAACCGGACGTCTTCCATCCCTCGGAATTCCGCAGGATCAAATTCTGATTCCGTTCAGCCTGGGTTCAC
>JBDSAB010000007.1:0-2984 GCA_039922395.1 Caldimonas sp. | reverse complement strand
GCGTCGTCGGTCAGCGTGCCCAGCACGCGGACCGCGTACTCGCGCTCGACGCCGAAGCGCGGATGGGTCAGCTGATTCGCGAGGCCACCCGAGTTGGTGAACAGCAGCAGGCCCTCGGTGTTGATGTCGAGACGGCCAACCGATTGCCACTTGCCTTGCGGCAAGCGAGGCAGGCGCCGGAATACGGTCGGGCGATGCTGCGGGTCGTCGTGGGTGACGATCTCGCCGACTGGCTTGTGGTACGCGAGGATGCGCGGCGGCGGCGGCACGATGCGCAGTCGAACCGGCTTGCCAGCCACCTTGACCTGATCGCCGAACGAGATGCGCTGTCCGATATGCGCCGGCTCACCATTGACCGTGATGCGGCCGTCGAGGATCAGGTCCTCCATGTCACGCCGCGAGCCGATGCCGGCCTGCGCCAGCACCTTGTGCAGCTTGGGTGCGTCGGGATCGGGGGGCAGCACGCGCTTCGGCGGCTCGACGCCTTCGGGCACGTCGGCTTCAGCATCGAACGTTCCGGACAAGACCTGGGCAAAGACTTCGCCGACTTCGGCGGGCGGCAGACGGGGCGCGAGATCGACATCGGCCTCCCCCGCGCTGTCGTCGTCGGCATCGCTGGCGTCGACAGGACGCTGGTCGTCGCGCTCGCCGCGATGGCGATCGCGCCGTCCGCGACGACGACCGCGCTCACCTCGATCGCCGGCGCTGAATTCGCCGGATCCACCCGCTTCACCCTGGCGCTGACCACCCTCGGTCAACGCGGAGGCAGTCGCTTCAGTCACGTCGGGATTCGACGCATCGGAGGCTGCCGCCATGTCGGTCGGCGCCTCACGGTTGATCACCTCCCGTGCGGGCGGCGCTTCGAAAGGCATGCTCTGCTGAACCGGCGGCGCCGCTTCCAGCCTCGGGGCCCCATTCGACTCGACAGCGGTCGCACCCGGGGGTGCTGCACCTTCCGCCTGCGCCTCCGCGGCAACCGGTGCCACGCGACGTCGCCGTGTCTTCACCGGTGCGTCGGGAGACGCATCGGCCCCGGGCGCCGCATCATCGAGTGGCGTCGCAGGGGCCGCTGGCGCCGCTTCCGGCTTTGACGTCTCGGCGGCCGCTTCGGCAGCGGCCGCGGTCGTCCGACGACGCCGCACGGGCTTGGCCACCGCTGGGTCGGCGGCCATCGGCTCGTCGTCTGACACAGGAAGGGGCGGCTTGACGGATTCGTTCATGCGTGGGGTTCCAGCGGGGCGTCGTCGATCGAAGGTTCAGGTTCATCAAGGGGAAATCGCGTGGCATCGCCGGTCGCGAAGTCGGGGTGCAGCGCCTCCGGAGCAGGTGCTTCGGCCTGCGCATCAAGCTCGTCGCCAACCTCGTCAGCGACCAGATCGAGCAGCGAGGGCTGACCGGGCGACGCGACAGCAAGCGGTGCGGTCGAGCCGTCACCGTCGAGCAGCGGAAGTTGATCGAGCGTCGCCAGGCCCAGGTCGTCAAGGAACTGGCGGGTCGTCGCGAGCAGTGCCGGTCGTCCGGGGGCCTCGCGGTAGCCGATCGATTCGACCCAGCCGCGGTCCTCGAGCTGCTTGATGGTCTGGCTGGCCACCGCAACGCCGCGAATGTCCTCGATGTCGCCGCGCGTCACCGGCTGGCGGTACGCGATGATCGCCAGCGTTTCCATCAGCGCGCGCGAATAGCGCGGTGGCCGTTCCGGGTTCAGGCGGGCCAGGTACTCGCGCATTTCAGGCCGGCTCTGCAGGCGCCACCCGCTGGCCAGTGCAACCAGTTCGATGCCTTTGCCGTCGCAATCGCGGGCAATCTCGTCGAGCAGCGTCCGCAGCGTGTCGAGGCCGAGCGCGTCGTCGAACAGCGTGCGCATGTCGCGCAGCGGCATCGGCTGGTCGGCGCAGATCAGCGCCGTCTCGAGGACGCGTTTGGCATCCAGGGTGTTCATGTGTATTTCGACTCGATCCTCGCCGGATCGCTCCGGCTGAATTCGGCGGCTTTTTCTCGTCTGCGCCGGGGTGCGAACCTCGGTGTGCCCAGATGGCGCGCGTTGCGACCGGTGGAGTGGCGACGCTCTTTGCGCCGGTCCTGACAGAGCGGATCCGTGGATCCGGCTCACTTCTGTTGGCCTTATCGGGCCGACGGGCAGTTCAGACTATCTGAGGCCGCATCGACTCGCGCCAGGAAGGAATGCACGATTGTACCCAAGGCGCCGCGTAGCGGCTCAGGTTGTTGTAGCCGCGCCCCTCAGAAATTGGAGGGCTTGTGCAAAGTCCGCCGGTGGTGCCGCTTCAAAGCGCAGAGCGTCGCCGTTTGACGGATGGCGAAAGCCCAGTTTCAGTGCGTGCAGCGCCTGCCGCCCCATGCCGAGGCCCGGCCGTCCCCCATAGGTCGTGTCGGCGACCAGCGGGTGCCCGCGCGCCGCCAGGTGAACCCGGATCTGGTGCGTGCGGCCGGTGTGCAGGCGGCATTCCACCAGCGAGAAGCCGCCGACGCGGACGACGCAGCGAACATCCGTGCGCGCCGGCCGGCCCGAGCCCACGACGGCCATCCGGATGCGCGACGCCGGGTCACGTCCGATCGGTGCCTCGATCGAAAAGGCGTCCGTTGCCAACTCGCCGTGCACGATCGCCAGGTATTCGCGCTGGACCTGGCGGGCAGCGATCGCACGAACGAGCGCGGTGACCGAAGTCAGGCTCCTGCCGACGACCATCAGGCCGGACGTGTCCTTGTCGAGCCGATGCACGATGCCGGCGCGCGGCAGTCCGGCGGCCGCCGGATCACGCGCGAGCAACCCGTTCAGCAGGGTGCCGGTCCAATTGCCGGCGGCCGGATGGACGACAAGACCGGCGGGCTTGTTCACCACCAGCACCTCGCCGTCCTCGTGGACGATGTCGAGCGCGATCGGCTCGGGGCGGAAGGCACGGCTCTCAGCGGTCGGGACCAGTTCGACCTCGAGCCGCTGACCGGCGCGCACCTTGCGCGAGGCCGTC
>JBDSAB010000006.1:0-7322 GCA_039922395.1 Caldimonas sp. | reverse complement strand
CGTGGCCGCTGGGAAAGCTCAAGCCGGTGGCCACGAGTTCGGCGTAGGCGGTGTCGGGACGTGCTCGGCCGAATGCTGCCTTGAACGTGCTGACGCAGATCGACCCCGAGATCGCCGAAGCGACAACAAGGAACGCGCTGGTCCGTGTGGAGACCAGCGCGAGGTAACCCACCGTGATCCCGGTGAACAGGGTCAGCACGACGGTGCTGCCGAGTCCGCTGAAATCGCGCATGACCTCTGAAACCCAGGGATTGCCTGCTCGCAAGGATTGGGAGGCGCCCAAAAGCGCCATGTCGAAAGCACGCGTGTCCCCTTCGCGCATCTCGCCCGCAAGCGATGCAAACGCCAGGATCAAAAGAACGGCAACCAGCCCGAAACCGAGAGCCCGCACGAGCGAGAAATGCTGTTTGCGGTCCGCCACGATGGCCCCGGCGCCGTTGGTCGTCGTCATGGCAGGTCGCCTGGGTAGGGGACACGACGACTGGATAGCTTGTAGCAGGTGCGCATCATTGGTCTCACTATGCGCTCATCGCACGGGTTGGCGGTCATCAACACGCTGAGTGAGAGACGTAAGAATCGCGATCAGCCAATGGTGGGATTGACTCGCTCAGACCAAGCGCCAACTCCTGGTGGTGTCGTTGCATGCGGAGTCGCTGCGACAAATGACCGCTTCGACCAGGGCCAGCCGGCAGGTAAGGGTCCAATCAAGCCGCCAAGGGTCGCGGGGTTAGGCAGTCGCGCCGGCGCTACCTCGAGCGACAGCTCCCTGGCATCCCAGCCTACTCACGTCCCCGGCCAAAAACGGTCCATCTCCTCTGCTTTCGCGTCGATCGTTCGGATTGGATCGGGCGCGGTCAGGTTTGGCGCGCATGGTCGAGACAGCCCGTCGGCGGGGAACAGGTTCCGGACATGGCCGCTTGCTGCCTGCGGGTCAGATGCCGATGATGACGACATGTTGACGGCGAGGGGCTACGTGCTGCCGATATCGCTCGCAGACCGCGCGTGCCATGACCGTCAGCTTGTCGCACCATGTCGGCTCTGCAAAACACGACGCTTTCTCGTCCCCGGATCGGCGAAGCATAAGGGCCGACTCCACGAATCAGAAAGACGGTGCACGTAGGCGCGCCTGTCAGTGCTCGGGAAGTCCCGCTAAGCGGAGGCCCTCGTACAGGCGCGCGCGTTGCTGGACGAACGCCGGGTGCTGCGATGGGCGCGTCGAGTCGAAGGTCGCCACGGTGGCCTGCGGCGCCCGCTGACGGTAAATGGCCATGTCGGAATTGGCGTCGGCCACCCGGCCCGACAGTGCCTCCGCCGCTGCCAGGATCGCGTAAGGCGTTGCGCCTCGCGGGCTCGAGGGTCGCATCGCGATCGCTTGTCGCGCCAGTTCGGCAGCGCGCACATCCTCGCCGCGGGCGAGCGCGATTTCTGCCGCGGCGGCGTAGGCCGTGCTGACCCGGCGCTGGTCGTTGCTGAGCGTCGCCAGCCGAATAGCGCGATCGAGCTCGGGGCCGGCGTCGTCGAGACGTCCGACGCGGATAAGCGCAACCGCCAGCATCAGGTGCGCATTGGCGTATTGCGGGTCCAGGCGGACGGCCTTCTCGATCGAGGGAAGCGCGAGGTCGGGGCGACCTTCTTGCAACATGAGGTCGGCCCAGAGCAGGGCAGCGGTGGAGTCGTTCGGCGCTGTCTTCATGAGCCGATCGAGCGTGCGCTCGAATTCGGTCGCCTCCTCGTTCGTCAACGGCAGCCTCAACGACTTGCCGGTCACGAAGCTAGCGGACAAACCGAGCAGCGCGACGCGCGACTCGGGATCCTGGCGCAATGCCTCCCTGAAACGGCTGCGGGCACGAACGACATCGTCCGGGCTCGACATCCGGTGGACTTCCTCCCAGCCGATCGTCGTCAGATCGGCCGCATCGGGGATGTGGCCCGGCGCGATCGCGCGCCGGTATTCGAGCTCGCCGACCTTGCCGCGAACGAAGTTCGCGACGAGCTGACCGACTTCGGCCGCCGTTGGCGCCGCGGCGCTAGTCCCGACGTCGAAACTCGCAGTGCCGAGTGACACGCCTTGCGGAACGGTCAGCACGAGTACGTCCAGCGTCGCGCCGGTCGCCGCAGGCCGCACGCGGCCGGTGATAGCGTAAGTGGCGTGCAGCTCGCTGGCCAGGCGTTCCAGAGCAGGCGACAGGTTGTCGAACGAAGCCGTCCTCGTCCGGCCGAACGCACGGCTGGGCCCTTGTGCGGCGATGTGGGCGGCGATCTCGTCGCCGACGTGCGCCGCCACGTCGCGCAGTGAGGATTCGTCGCTCTGCACGAACAGGGGCATGACAGCGAAGACGTGGCGGCTAGTGATCCTTTCGTCGAGTGACATCGGTGCCATCGAGCCGGGTGCGATGGCCCAGACTAGGGCGATCGCAACGGCGACTGCGATGGTCGCCAGACTCGCGCGGCCGCCGCGGCCTCGCGTTCGTGCGGGCGACGTCGGGAGCGCGTCGGTCGGCGTCTGCGTAACAGCGTCGGCGGCTTTCAGCGGCGGCGGCGAAAGCACATTCGGCTGCACGGAAACGACGGACGCTTCGAACCGATAGCCCCGCTTGGGCACCGTTCGAATCAAAGCCTGGTTGCGGTCGCCCAGCGCTGCGCGCAGCTCGCCGACGCACTGCACGAGCGAGTCGTCGGTGACGACCGCTGCCGGCCAGAGCGCGTCCATCAACTCCTCGCGCGCAAAGAGACGGCCGGGGTCGGTTAGAAAATGGCGCAGCAGCACCTCGGCCTTGGGCCGCAACGTGATCGGGGCGCCATCGGCCCCCTTCAGCTCAGATCTTAGGAGGTCGAACTCGAAGCCGGCGAAGCGCACCGCTCGCGCTACAGCCTCGATCGGCAAAACATCGGCCGGAATTCGGCGGTTCATCGTGGCGTCGGGCGTTGTAGCTCGTATCTTACTGGCGGCTGCGCGGACCTCGAATTGTGTCCGTGGCCACCGCCGTCCGACGTCGTCCACGTCTGTGTGCCATCCCAGGAGTCGCCATGCGCCACCGCTTTCTCCCGACCGTCCTAGCGTACGGGGCGGGCGCCGTGTGGTGGCCGTCTGCCTCCTCAGGTGCGGCGGCTCCGAGGACTCCCCGCCCAACGTCGTCATCGTATCCACGGGCACGAACACCGCCTCCTAGTGGAACGAAGTCGCTGGCAAAACAGTGATCGCGACGTCGGCGACAAGCCCGACGGCGGAGGAGCTTCGCCCCAGCGACGCAGTCGACGTCGCGACGGTGCAGCTCGGCGTCTACGACGCTGCCAGCTCGATCGACGGGGGCTACCGGCCGGCCGCGATCACGCCGGCCGCGCCGGCGGCCGGCGCCGCCATCGCCGCCGCGGCCTATGGCAACTTGCGCGCGCTGTTTCCAAACCGTTCGATCCAGTACCAGGCAGCCTCCGACAGCTTCGTCGGCGCGCTCCCCGCCGGAGACGCCAAGAGCAAGGGGCTCGCGCTCGGCGCCGAGGTCGCGGCCGGCATCGTGGCGCTGCGTGCCAACGACGGCTGCACGTTGACCCTCGCACCGTATGTGCCCGGGACGGGGCCAGGACAGGCCCAAAAGTCATTGGACCCTGAGTGCGGGTCGATCTCCGCCAAGTGCCACGCGCAGTCGAGGGGCCCTTGATTTGAGCCGACAGTCGTGGACCGTTTTGTTGGCCGGTTCGGTCTCGGTCGGTAGCGTCGCTGCGCAGCCGACATCAAACGAATCACCACGGGTGCTCGAGACCGTCCAGGTCACTGGCTCTAGGCTAAGCCGCACGGACGCCGAGACTCCGGCACCCGTTCAAACCATCACGCGCGAAGAGATCGCGCGCTCGGGTGCCGTGTCGCTCACTGAAGTCCTTCAGAAGCTGCCGGCCAACGGTTTTGGCGTCGCCAACGAAAACGACGTGGCACGGAGCCGCGGTGCTGGAGGCGTCTCGCTGCGGGGACTGGGTGCGGGATCGACCCTGGTGCTCATCAACGGCCGGCGCGTGGCGGTATTCGGCGCCCCCGCGGCCGCCGGCCCCACGACCTTTGTCGACCCTAACCAAATTCCGCTCGGCATGGTCGATCGCGTCGAAGTCCTTCTCGATGGCGCGTCGGCTGTCTACGGCTCCGATGCCGTGGCCGGCGTCGTCAACGTCATCCTGCGCCGCAGCTACCAAGGCGCCCAGGTTGCCGCGGGTTACGGGCTCTCCACCCATGGGGACGCGAGGCAGCGCGAGGCGAGTGCTACGTTCGGCTTCGGCGATCTCACCGGCGACGGCTACAACATCTTCGCGGGCCTGTCCCATCTGGATCAGGAACCCGTCAAGAACGAGGCGCGCTGGCACTCGCGAAGTGGCGACTACCGTGGCTTCGGACTGGGCGACCTTCGGGGGACGGCCGGCTACCCGGGCAATCTCTACACGGCCGACAACCGCACCTTCCTGCAAGCGCTGCCGGGATGCGGGAGCATCGGCGAGCCGGGCTCGCCGCTGCCGGGGGGCTGCCTCTCCCGACCCGTTCGCGACCTGGTCACCGAATCGAAACGGGATGCGCTCTTCGTTGCCGGCACGGCGGCGTTGCCGCATGGCGTCGAGCTGTTCGGTGACGCCCTGATCGGGCGCACTGTCGTGAGTGGGCAGAACTTGAACTTCAACTCGAACTCGTATTCCGCGACGGGGACGTCCCCGGTCGGCGTCTTCCTCATCCCCATCGGCCATCCGCAGAATCCGTATCCGTTCGAAGTGGCGCTGCGCACGCGCTTCGCGGACGAACCGCGCGTGTTCACGCCGACAAACGACACGCAACGCGTGGTGACCGGCCTGCGACATCATGATCTGGACGGCTGGGATGTCGAGGGCGCGCTGCTCTGGTCGCATTCAAAGCTTCGGGCCACGACCCGCGGCGTCATCAGCGACACCGTGCTGCACTACGAGGTGTTCGACCGCACCGGCCGTGCTTTTCCGAGCTTCCGTTTCGGCGATCCCGGCGCCAACGACCCGGCGATGATGGCTCGTCTGTACCCCGAGCTCGTCGATGTCGGCACATCCTCGCTGGCGATGGCCGACCTTCGCGGCACGCGCGAGGTCTATCGTCTGCCCGGCGGTCCGGCGCAGATCGCAGTCGGCGCCGAGGTGCGCCGCGAGCGCTTCTCGACGGCGGTCGATCCGCGCATCTCCTCGGGTGAGATCAGTGTGCTCTTCGGGCCGACCGCTTCAGGCAACCGGACGGTGACCTCGGGCTACGCCGAGCTGTCGCTGCCGATCGCGCGCACGCTTGAAGCGTCGCTCGCCGGACGCTACGACCACTACAGCGACGTCGGCGGGACGGCCAACTCGAAGGCTGGCCTGAAGTGGCAGGCCGTGCCGGGAGTGGCCCTGCGTTCGACCTATTCGACCGCGTTCCGGGCTCCGTCCCCGACCGAGAGCAACCCCCTGCCGAGCCACGTTTTCGGCCAAGTGAGCGATCCCAAGACGTGTCCGGTGCCGAGCATCGCCAATCCGAACTGCGACGAGCGGGTGCAGATCGACATCACCGTCAATCCCGGGCTGAAACCCGAGCGCGCCCAGACGGCGACGGCCGGCATCATCTTCGAGCCGTGGCAGGGTGCGTCGTTCACCATAGATGCGTTTCGCATTCACCGCCGCGACCAGATCGCGATGGTCGATTCCGCATACCTCCTGGCCCACGAGGACGAGCTTCCCGGCTCCATCCTCCGCAAGGCCGACGGCAGGATCGACCGCATCAACATCACTGGCTTGAACATCGCGGAGTCGCGGACATGGGGCGTCGACGCGACAGGCAAGGCGAGGACCGTGGTCCCTGACATCGGGCAAGTGGGCGTCGACGGAAGCTACTCGTGGATGCCGCACTTCTGGACATCGCCGACGCCCGGTGCGCCGCTCGCGGACAACGCCGGCCTGTATGTGCGGCCGAAGGTCCGGGCTCAGCTGTCTTTTAGCCTCGACCGCGGCCCCTGGCGGAGCGCGTTGACCTTCAACTACACCGGCAGCTACCTGCGCGCGCAATCGCCCTCGAACCTGAACTGTCCGTATGAAGCGCCGAGCATCAACCGGCCGGAGCTGTGCAGCGTGAGCGCCTGGCGCACGACCGACTTGTTCATCGGCTACGCCGGTTTTGCGCAGATCGAGCTCGGCCTGTTCATCACCAACGTCAACAACGTGCAGGCGCCGTTCGACGCGAACCAGGTGCCAAACACGTACTCGGCTTATCTATCGGCAATGCACAGCGCCATCGGCAGGTCCTTCAAGCTGACAGCGAAGTACACCTTCCGCTGAACACGGACAATTAAATACCGCCGTCGTAACATGCCGTGATGCTCAGCCGGCGACTGTTTTTCCAAACGCTCGCTGGGGCCGGCGTCACCGTCTCGGCCGTCGCCGCAGCCCAGCCACAGGCAAAGACTTATCGGGTAAGCCAGCTCACGCTGGGTCGGGCCGATGGCGCTCCGCCCCCCATCGACCCCTTCGCGACCGAGCTTGCTCGCCTGGGCCTGGTCGAAGGGGTAAACCTCGTGATCGACCGTCGCTCGGCGCGAGGCAACGCGGCCCTACTCGATGCGCTCGCGGCTGAGATCGTGGCGACGCGCCCGGACGTCATTTACTCCGACGGCGGCTTCGTATCTGCGCGGGCTCTGAAAAAGGCGACCCCGTCGATCCCGATCGTGTTCGGAGCCGTTGGGGACCCGGTTGGTGCCGGTCTGGTCGCCAGCCTTGCCAAGCCAGGAGGCAACATCACGGGTGGCTTGTTTCCGACCGAGCTGGAATTGAAACGGATCCAGATTCTCTTCGAGGTCCTCGGCCCCTCCGCCTCGGTCATGCTGCTCACGACGCCGGTATCGGAACGGCGCATGTCATCTTTTCTCAGGGACTTGGCCGCCAGCCCTTTCCGGGTACGGTTTCAGGAAGTGAGCAAACCTGAAGACCTCGCGCCCGCGTTTGAGCAAATGGTGCGCCAGCGGGCCGAGGGTGTCGCTGTAGCGACGTCGCTATTGACAGGCGCTCACCAACCCGAGATCGCGGCGCTGGCCCTAAAGCATCGAACTCCATCAATTGGCGACGGGTACACATTCGCCGAATTTGGCTTGATGATGAGCTATTCGATCGATTGGCCGGAGGTCGGGCGAAACGCCGCGAACTACATCTACAAGATATTGAAAGGCGCTCATCCTGCAGATCTGCCGATCCAGCAGGCCACCAGGTTCGATTTTGTTGTCAACCAACGGACAGCGAGAGCCGTGGGCGCACGGATCCCTTCGTCCATCCTGGTCGCGGCTACCCGCATCATCGATTGACTCGGCCCC
>JBDSAB010000005.1:0-3935 GCA_039922395.1 Caldimonas sp. | reverse complement strand
CAGATGGCGACGACCTTGTCGTGGACCACGTTGTGGTCGGCGTTGCCGCTGCACATCGCGTTCAGCGTCGCCTCGCTGGCGTTGAAGGCGACCATCGGCGCGTTGTAGATGTAGTTGCCGATCTTCGCCAGTGGGCTGTAGTTGGCATCGCCGACCGAGCCGGGTTGCACGGCGGTGGGCGGAAAGAAGTTCGGCGCCGCACCCGGCGTGACCGAGCGCACCGGCGTGAAGTCGACCTTGCCGTTCTCGAACACGATAACCGTCTTGCCGGCGATCAACTGCTGCGATGCCTTGCGAACGCCGCGTCCGACATCGGCGTAGACGAGCTTGGAGGAGAAGTTAATTCCGAGGGCCTCGGCGTTCTTCTCGTCGGTGGTGTCAGTCAGCACGTACCACACCGATTCGCCGCCGGGCAGCTGGCCCTTGTAGAGCGGCAGCGTAATGGTGCCGGCCTCCAGGTCGAGCTTGCCCGACTTGAGCAGTTGGTATGGGCCGATCAATTCCTTTTGCACCGTCGATGGTGCCGTGCCGAAGTAGGTCGCCGGCACATCGGCGCCGATGGAGGCAGGCGCCGGTTGAATTTCGGTGATCGGCGTGGGCGGCGGAAAACCCTGCGCATGAGCCAGTGCGGTGGCACAGGCCATCTGCATCAAGACCAGACTCTTCTTCATTGAAATTTCCTCGGGCTGCGTACGATGGGCATGGCGGGACCTCGCCCGCAGCGATTCCGAGGAGTGAGTTGCTCCGGCTCGGCAGTGATGAATGCGGGCGTTGTAGGTCCAAGCCGAGTGCGCGACCTTACAAATGTCGCAAGCGTGACTCGTCCGCAAGAGCATCTCTTCCGCCTCGGCTTTGAATCCCGGTAGGCCGCGCCCTGAACTTGCCAAAAGAAAACATGGGCGAGCAACTGCTGCTCGGGAGGGGTGCTAACTGCGTCCGCGGCGGCCTGCGTTTGCAGCGCACAAACAGGCCCTCGATGAAGACGAGCAGCAGGTTTAGCGCCACCTCGACTAGCGCCGGCGTGGCGCCGCCTTTGCAACGCCAGCACCTACTAAAACAGGTTGGGGCGGGGCGCGTGGACTTTCTGAGCGAGTCGCTCGCACTCCGCAAACTCATTCGCTCGACGTCGAGATTCGTTGATTGATGCGAGATGAGCCGTGTTTTCTGGTCCGCGGCTCAAGCATCGGCTCCCTGCGGTTGCGGATGGATCGAGCTACGTTGATTTCGGCTTAATGGTGAGCTATTCGGTCAATTGGTCGAAAGTCACGCGCAATGCTGCGAACTACGTCTCAAGATCTTGAAGGGTGCTCAGCCTACCGATCTGCCGGTCGCGTAGCGCTGCGATTTGCCCGGACTGGGACATCCGGAACGGGCCGTGAAGAGCCGGCGCGCTGCGCGCTCCATTGCGGTCGCTCCAAAAGTGAACCGAATCGAGTGACCCCTCCTCGATCGTGATTCGCGAGTCGACCCGTTTGAGGCCCAAAGCGCGAAAGCGCGCACCGCTCCAGAATCGCTTTCCTCCTTCACCGGCCGCCGCCATGATCAAGCTGTACTACCACCCGTCTCCGAACCCCGCCAAGGTGGCGCTTTTCCTTGAGGAGACCGGTCTCGAGTACGAGCTCGTTCCGGTCGACACTCGCAAGGGCGAGCAGCACCTTCCCGCCTTCACCGCGATCAATCCGAACGCTAAGACGCCGGCGCTCGTCGACGACGGTGCGGTCGTCTTCGACAGCAACGCGATTCTTCTCTACCTTGCCGAGAAGACCGGCAAGTTCCTGTCCGAGAACACGCCAACTGCGCGCGCGGAGATGCTCTCGTGGCTGATGTTCGTCGCCACCGGCATCGGCCCGTACTCGGGGCAGGCCGTGCACTTCAAGCACTTCGCGCCCGAGCCGAAGGTCTACGCGGTCAACCGCTACGACTTCGAGGCGTGGCGGCATTGGAAGATCGTCGACGCGCGCCTTGCAGATAGCCGCTGGATGCTCGGCGACCGCTACACCCTAGTCGACATGGCCGTGTGGGGATGGGCGCGCGCGGTGCCGTTCGTGCTTGGTGCTGATGCGTGGCAGCAGCTCGCAAACGTGAAGCGCCTTCTCGATGAAGTCAACGCGCGGCCGGCAGCGCAGCGCGTCGAGGCACTCAAGGCAAAGCACACCTACAAGACCGAGATGGATGACGACGCAAAGAAGGCGATGTTTCCGCAGAACGCTCGCCTCACCGCGCAGGGCGCGGCGTGACCGCGACGCCGTACCGGCGGGCGTTGATCGTCGGCGCTGGCCCCGGTCTGGGCGCCAGCCTCGCGCGCGCCTTCGCGCGCGAGTGCGGAATGCGCGTTGCGGTCGCGGCGAGACGGCGCGAGCAACTCGAGGCGATCGCCGCCGAGACCGGCGCAGTGCCGATTGTGGCCGATGCCAGCAACGCGACCGCCGTCGGCGCGCTGTTCGATACGACCGCGCAGGCGCTTGGCAGCGCGCCTGACGTGGTCGTCTACAACGCCAGCCAGCGTGTTCGCGGCCCGTTCGTCGAGGTCGACGCCGAGGCGGTCGCGCGCGCTGTCGACGTCACGGCGATCGCCGCCTTTCGCGTCGCCCAGCAGGCCGTGCGCCGCATGCTGCCCGAGCGGCACGGCGCGGTGCTCTTCACGGGCGCTTCGGCTGGGATAAAGGGATTTGCGCAATCGGCCGCGTTCGCGATGGGCAAGTTCGCGCTGCGCGGTCTCGCGCAGAGCATGGCGCGCGAGCTGGCGCCGCAAGGCATCCATGTTGCCCACGTCGTCATCGACGGCGGAATCCGCCCCGTCGGCGCGCCGAGCGACGGCCAAGACGCGCACCTCGATCCCGACGCTATTGCCGCTACCTACGTGCACCTGCTTGCGCAACCGCGCAGCGCTTGGTCCTGGGAGATCGAGGTTCGGCCCTGGGTTGAGCGCTTTTGAGCGGTGCGCCGCCCGGAGACGACGATCCCGTTTTTGGCCACGGCTCCAGGGATCCCATCGCCGTGAGCCGAGTACCGCTTGAGGTCGGGTGTGAAGTTCTCGAACTCGGTGCGCGGATGAACTCGACGGGTCCCGGTGCGCTTCGATGCCGAGCGGCGGCGCATTGAATTCACCGCATCACTGCCGGCCCTGTCTTTGCACCCGTGCTGGCCGCCATGTGATCACTACGGCCAGCGCACAGTCGGCGAGCCCCCACCTAGAAAGGAGATCGAATGAACATCAAGGCCCTGGCCTTCGACACCGGCGGCACGGTGCTGGACTGGCACAGCGGATTGGTCGCGGCGATGTCAGCCGTCGGCGCGGCCCACCGCCTCGCACCCGACTGGCATGAAGTGGTCAACGACTGGCGCCGGCGGACCATGAAGGGCATCGTCGGCCAGACGCAGCCGGCGTTCAATATGGACAATGTACACCGCCGCACGCTGGACGAAACGCTCGCGCACTTCGGGTTGCAGGCCTTCAACGACGCCGAGCGCGATCAGATTTGGCGCACCTGGCATGCGCTCGACACCTGGCCCGATTTTCCGGATGCGCTGGCCACGCTGCAGAAGGCGCTGCCGGTGGTGTCGTTCACGATGCTGCCCACCTCGCTCGTGATTGACGTGTCGCGCCGCAACGGCATCACCTGGGACGCCGTCATCTCCTGCGAGATGATCGGCGTCTACAAGCCCCACGCTTTGGCCTACGCCACGGCCGCACGCTGGATAGGCCTGGAACCCGCGCAGATTCTGATGGTGGCTTGCCACAACTTCGATCTCAATGCCGCACACCACGCTGGTTTCCGAACGGCGTTCGTCCGGCGTCCAGCGGAATGGGGCCCAACAGGTCCGCCCGACCCGATTCCGAACATGGACTACGACTTCGTCATCGACGGTTTCAATGAACTCGTGACGGCCACATTAAATTCACATTGATGCCCGCGGACATCACCGGAGATAAC
>JBDSAB010000004.1:0-2669 GCA_039922395.1 Caldimonas sp. | reverse complement strand
GCGCGCTGATCGGCAGGCGTGATAGAGCGCCGCATGGTCATCGATGCGCAGATCGCGGCGGAACCAGACCAGCGCGGTGTCGAGAGATTTGTCCATGTCGGGGGATTTGCGCTGCTGCGAGTTTGCCGCAGGAATAAAATGAGTCGATGGCAGCCGATCCGATCAACCTCACGAACCAGTTTCTGATCGCCATGCCGGGCATGGGCGATGGCACCTTCGCCGGGACCGTGGTCTACCTTTGCGAGCACACCGAAAAGGGCGCGCTCGGGCTGGTGATCAACAAGCCGATCGACATCAAGCTGAAGAACCTGTTCGAGAAGGTCGAGCTGTCGCTCGATCGCGAGGACCTGGCCGACGAACCGGTCTACTTCGGCGGCCCGGTCCAGACCGAGCGCGGCTTCGTCCTGCACGAGCGCCTAGGCGGCGAAGAAGGCGAAGGCGGGCACTACAGCTCGTCGCTGCAGATCGCCGGCGGTCTCGAGATGACGACCAGCAAGGACGTGCTCGAGGCGCTGTCGCATGGCGCCGGGCCGAAGAAGGTGCTGGTGACGCTCGGCTACAGCGGCTGGGGCGCCGGACAGCTCGAGGACGAGATGAGCCGCAACGGCTGGATCAATGTCGGTGCCGAACGCGGCATCATCTTCGACACGCCGGTCGAAAAGCGCTACGAGAAGGCGCTGTCGCTACTCGGCATCGATGCCCGCATGCTCAGCCAAGAGGCCGGGCACGCGTGAGCCGGGGCCACCGCTGCCGGCCCGCCGACTGATGTCCGCCGTGGTTCTTGCACCGGCCGTCTCCTCGCACTCGTCCTATCTGGCTTTCGATTTCGGCACGCGGCGCATCGGCGTCGCGAGCGGCAACTCGCTGATCGGCCATGCCACTGCGCTGCGCACCGTCGACGCCGGTGCCGGCGCGCTCGATGCGATCGGCAAGCTGGTCGCCGAGTGGCGGCCCGACGCGCTGGTGGTTGGCGTGCCGCGCCATCCGGACGGCGTGGCGCACGCAAATACGCGCCGGGCGCGCCGCTTCGCCAGCGAGCTGCGCAGCCGGTGCGGGCTTCCCGTGCACGAGGTCGACGAGCGTTACAGCACGACCGAGGCGCGCACTGCAGCGTGCGGTGACCTCGATGCCGCTTCGGCCGCGGTCATCCTCGACCAGTTCCTGCGCGAACGGTCGATGCCGGAGGCCCCTGCGCCTTGAGCACGCTGCACCTCGACGCCGAAGCGCTGTACGGTGAACTGCTCGCCGCGGTGCGCGCGTTGGTCCAGCCTGGCAGCGCGCTCGTCGGCATCTGGCGCGGCGGCGCCTGGCTCGCCGAACGCCTGCACCGCGACCTGCAACTGGCGGGGGAGCACGGCGTGATCACCAGTGCGCTGCACCGCGATGACTTCTCGTCGCGCGGGCTGGCGGCGAGCGCTGATCCGACCCGCCTGCCGTTCGAGGTCGACGGCCGCCACATCGTGCTGGTCGACGACGTCCTCTACACCGGGCGGACGATCCGCGCGGTGATCAACGAACTCTACGACTTCGGCCGGCCGGCGAGCGTCACCTTGGTCGTGCTGGTCGATCGCGGCGGCCGCGAGCTGCCGATCTGTGCGGCCTGCTCGGCGGCCCGTGTCACATTGCCGGCAGGCCAGCGTCTGCGGCTCGCACGGGCGACCGACGGCCGCTTCAGCTTCGAGATCCGGTGAGGCCGCCGATGCTGGCGCGAAACAACCCGCAGCTGAACCGCCACGAGGAGCTGATCCACCTGCTGTCGATCGAGGGCCTGCCGCAGCCGGTGCTGCATCACATCCTCGACACGGCGGGCACTTTCCTCAGCGTCAACGAGCGCGAGGTCAAGAAGGTGCCGCTGCTGCGCGGCAAGAGCGTGTTCAACCTGTTCTTCGAGAACAGCACGCGGACCCGCACGACGTTCGAGATCGCGGCCAAGCGCCTTTCGGCCGACGTCATCAACCTCGACATCGCGCGCTCGAGCACCGCGAAGGGCGAAAGTTTGCTCGACACGATCGCCAACCTGTCGGCGATGCATGCCGACATGTTCGTCGTGCGCCATGGCGAGAGCGGTGCGCCGTACCTGATCGCGCAGCACTGCGCGCCGCACGTCCATGTCGTCAATGCCGGCGACGGCCGCCATGCGCACCCGACGCAGGGGCTGCTCGACATGTACACGATCCGCCACTACAAGCGCGACTTCCGCAACCTGGTGGTCGCGGTGGTCGGCGACATCGTGCATTCGCGGGTCGCGCGCTCCGACATCCATGCGCTGACGACGCTCGGCGTGCCGGAGATCCGCGCGGTCGGCCCGAAGACGCTGGTTCCGAGCGACCTGAAAGAGATGGGCGTGCGGGTCTGCCACGACATGAGCGAAGGGATCCGCGATGCCGACGTGATCATCATGCTGCGGCTGCAGAACGAGCGGATGAGCGGCGCAATGCTTCCGAGCGCCGGCGAGTTCTTCAAGACCTACGGGCTGACCGCCGAAAAGCTGGCGCTCGCGAAGCCGGACGCGATCGTGATGCATCCCGGGCCGATCAACCGCGGCGTCGAGATCGACTCGGCGGTCGCCGACGGCACGCAGAGCGTGATCCTGCCGCAGGTCACCTTCGGCATCGCGGTGCGGATGGCGGTGATGTCGATCATCGCCGGCAACACGCCATGACGACCAC
>JBDSAB010000003.1:0-6560 GCA_039922395.1 Caldimonas sp. | reverse complement strand
AGTCCGACCAGAAGTACACGCTGGTGGTCACGCCGGACGGCGAATCGCTGATCAAGAAGACGATCAAGGAACTGACCGACGAGCTCGACCCGACCATGTTCTGGCAAGTCCATCGCTCGACGGTCGTGATCAGGCGCGCCGCGGTCGGCGGCTTCAGCACGTAGTCGATCGCGCCGGCCTCGAAGGCCTCGAGCGCATGCTGGTCGTACGAGGTGATGAAGGCGACGTGGCAGCGTCCGGCGATCCGGCGCGCGACCTCGATGCCGTTCAGCAGCGGCATGTGGATGTCGAGCAGCGCGACGTCGGGCCGGAAGCTGTCGATCGCGTTCAGCGCGGCGACGCCATCGCCGGCGCGCGCGACGATGCGCAGCTGCGGCCAGAGCACCTTCAGCAGATCGGCCAGCTCGTCGGCGAGCAGCGGCTCGTCCTCGGCGAGGATCGCGGTCGGGCCGGGCGCCGCGTCATCGTGAGCCCGCCCCGCATCGGCCTCGCGCGCCTCGCCCTCGGCCACCCGCGGCTCACGCACGTTCATACGGCACCTTCACGATGGCGTTCGCACCATCGTCCTTCGCGACGACTGCGAGTTCGGCCGCATCGCCATACAGGTCGGCGAGCACCGCACGCACGCGCTCGACCGTCGCGTCGGACGGCGCGGCCGGCAGGGTCAGCACGACGACGCTGTCGTCGCCGCGGCGGCTGGCGGTCAGCGCGCACGTGCCGGCGCGAATCTGCAGCGCCTCGTTGAGCAGCGGCAGCAGCACACCGGGCGGAAAGCGCGCCGCCAGCGCGTCGTCGGCGAGGTCGATCGCCATGCAGACGCTCGAGTCGGCCGACAGCGCATGCAGGCGGGCCAGCGCGCGCGCCGTTTCGGCCTCGCGCGGGACGGTCGACGACGCGTCCTGCAGACGCGGCAGCGCGGCGCGCAGGAAGGCGACCAGCTCGTCGAGCAGGCGCTCGGCGCGCACCGGATCGCTTACGTAGGCGCGCCGCACCGCGTCGAGCATGTCGAACAGGAGCTGCGGATCAATGCGCGCCTGCACCGCCTTCAGCTGCCCGTAGGCCAGCCGACGCCGGGCGCCGCGCTGCGCCGCCTTCGCCGCACCCAGGCGTTCGGCGGCGGCGGCTTGAGCACGGCTGTGCTGCAGGTGGGTGAAGAACAGCAGTGCCATCGAGGACGTGTTCGCGATCGAATCGACCAGGAAGTCGCGGGCATCGCCGATCCCGACGAGCATGTCGCTCCACGACGTCGCGACGACGAGGGTGCCGTGAATCGCCGCGGGCACTCCCGCGAGCGCGAACGCAGCAAGGGCCGCGCGCCACCCGGTCAAATCGAGACGCTGGAGCACGTACCCGGCGATGAGGAACGATGGTCCGTTCACCAGGCCCTGGACCGTCGTCCGGAAGAGGCCCGCCGCGATGAGCGCGGGCGTCACGTCGGTCGCGACGCCGAGCGAGCTGGCGAGCGAAGTCACCGGGTAGGCGAAGCTGAGCAGGAACGCGACAACGACAGCGCTGCGATGCGTGCGGACCCAGCCCGCGAAATCGGCCAGGCCCGAGCCGAGGGGCAGACCGAACCCGGCCGGTCGCAGCGCCACCGCCAGCGTCATGCGGGCGCTCCTTCGGGCAAGGCGGGCACGGTCGACCGCGCGGCAGCGCCGGTGCCGACGGACAGCGGAATCACCAAGGTCGCGGTTGCACCGCGCGGCTCGCGCGACTCGAGCGTGAGCCGCGCCGCGCTGCCGTAGCGCGCCTTCAACTGGCGGCGCACGTTGACGAGGCCGACGCCGGTGCCGTCGGTCGGCGCACCGCCGAAGCCGACGCCGTCGTCGAGCACCGCGACCTCGACCGTCTCGCCTGCACGGCGAGCGCGCACCGTCACGTGGCCGCCGCTGCCGCTCGGCTCGATCCCGTGCTTGATCGCGTTTTCGACCAGTGTCACGAGCAGCATCGGCGGGAACGCCATGTCGTGGAGCGCGCGGTCGGCCTCGATCGTGAAGCCGAGGCGCGCGCCCATGCGCACCTGGAACACGTCGAGGTAGGCCCGGACCAGCTCGAGCTCGTGGCCCAGGTTCGCCTGCTGGCTGCGCAGCTGCGGCAGCGCCTCGCGCAGATAGCGCAGCAGGCTGGCGACCGTGTGCGCGCCGGCCTGCGGCTGGGTGCGATAAAGGCGCCGGATGCTGCCGAGCACGTTGAACAGGAAGTGCGGCTCGATCTGCGCCTGCAGCAGCGCGAGCTGCTGTTCGATCTCGTCGCGGCTCAGCTGCAGGCGCGACTGCTCTTCGGCGTGCGCAGCGGCCTGGGTGCAGATCGCGCGCTCATGGACGTCGGCGACGACCGCGAGGACGACCGCCGGCAGGCCCCAGCGCAGCGAATCGGCGAACAGGCGCAGCGGCGGCGGCAGGTCGCTGAAGGTGTGGCCGTAGTAGGCATAGAGCAGCGTGGTCAGGATCACCGACAGCGTCAACAGCATCGCGCAGATGGCCACCAGCCTCAGGGGCACCTCGAGCGGCAGCGCTTCGTCGAGCAGCGTGTAGCCGAGCATCAGCGTCGCCGCGACCACCGCCATCTCGGCGTACAGCTCGAGCCCGAGCAGCGCGAGCTCGACCGGACTGAAGAAATCCATCATGTCGGCCGAGAACAGGCGCCGCGTCGACCACAGGAACGTCATCAGCACGACAACGGCCAGCCGGCGCCAGCCGAGCGCCCGGACGACGCGCCGGAGGTAGCGGTCGTGGCGGACGGGGAGGCGGGCGGCGCGGTTCAGCATGGCGTCGGAGGGGTTGCGGATCATTCTGCGCGCGGCTTTGCCCGGCGGGGAAGTCGCGTCGACGGAACCGCCGATTCGCGGCATGAACGCCGGGGATCGCCGATGGAGGCGGGCCCCAGGAACGGCTCGCCGGGCGCGACAGCGCGGCCCCGTCGCCGCGCCGACTTACTTCCCCGCCGGCCCCGCGCCCTCCGCGTCGATTGCCGCGCGAATCGCCACGATCAGCGCGACGCGGGCGGCCAACGATTCCGGGGTGAAGTCGGCCACCGGCCAAGCGCTGTTGATCGCGATGATCAGTCGGCGGCCCGGGTCGATGAGCACTTGCTGGCCATGGATGCCGATCGCGCTGAACGTGCCGTTGTCCACCGTCCACCACTGGTAGCCGTAGCCGCGGCCCGGCGCGCCGATGTCGGCCTGCTTGTGCGTGGCGGCATCCAGCCAGCCGTCGGCGACGATCGAGGCGCCGTCGACCCGCGCGCCGTCGAGGACGAACTGGCCGAAGCGCGCGAAGTCGCGCGTGCTGGCCTGCATGCAGCAGCCGGCGTGCACATGCCCGGAGACGTCGATCGTCCACGCGGCGTCCTGCTCCATGCCGTAGCGCGCCCAGATCTTTTCCGACGCGTAGGCCGCCAGCTCCTTCTTCGTGGCCCGCTCAACGACCGTCCCGAGCAGGTTGGTCTCGCCGGTGTTGTAGTGCCAGCGCGTACCGGGCGCGACCTCGCGTCGCAGCTTCTTCATGTAGCTCACCGTCGCGTCGAGACCGGCGTCGACCGGCATCGAATAGAACAGCGCGACGTCGGCCCCCGGATCGCCGTAGTCCTCGTTCCACTTCGCGCCGGTCGACATCGTCAGGAGGTGGCGCACCGTGACCCCGTCGTAGGCGCTGTCGCGCAGCTCGGGGATGTAGCGCGTCACCGGGTCGTCGACGCTGGCGACGGCGCCGTCCCGGACGGCCGCGCCCATCAGCGTGCTCGTCAGCGACTTCGCGATCGAGAACGAGACCCAGCGGCCGGCCGCGCTGTGGCCGCGCGCATAGCGCTCGAGGCGGAGCTTGCCGCCGTGCAGCACGACGATGCCGGCGAGCTGGAACTCGTCGATGCTGCGCTGGAGCTGGGCCGCACCGGCACCGCCCGCGGCAAACGACGGCAGCGGCGCGCCTTCTGGCAGCGGCTTCGCCTGCGCACCGCGCGCGATCACCCGGCTCGGGTACAGCCGGTCCCACTGCGCGAAGGCGACGTCGCGCTGCGGCTGCGACCAGCTCACCCGAGAGCCGCGCCGCAACGAATCGAGCGAGAGCTCGGACGATGCCGGCGCCTGCGCCGAGGCAGCCGCCGAGAGCGCAGCGAGAAGCGACACGACGGCGCTCCGGCATGCCGACACGAGACGCGACATGGCAACCCCCTTTCGCGAACCGGCGAGACAGCCCGGCTCCCTTCCCTCGTGCGTCGACGACGCTCGACGCAACGCGCCCCAGCGTACGCCGACTCAAGCCCGCGTGCACGAACTTGCCTCGTCCCTCGTGTCAACATCGCATCTCCACCGTTGCGATCGCCCCGCCATGACCCGACGCCCCGTGCTCACCGCCACCCTCGCCCTGCTGTTCACGTCTGTTTTCGCGGCTCCCGCGCTTGCGCAGGACGCCTGGCCGCAACCCGGCAAGACGATCCAGCTGATCGTGCCGGCGCCGGGCGGCAGCGGCACCGGCGACACGATCGCACGGGTGCTCGCCGAGGAGATGCAGGCGCGGCTGAAGACGACCTTCGTGATCGACAACAAGGCCGGCGCCAACGGCAACATCGGCGCGACCGCGGCGGCGACGACACCGGCCGACGGCTACCACTTCCTGTTCAGCTGGGCCGGCACGCTGGCGGTCAACAAGGCGCTCTACAAGAACCTCGCGTTCGACGCGCAGAAGGACTTCGTGCCGATCCTGCTGGTCGCCGACGTGCCGAACATCCTCGTCGTCAACAACGACATCCCGGTCAAGGACCTCGCCGACTTCGAGAAGTACGCGAAGGCGAATCCGGGCAAGCTCAACTTCGGCTCGACCGGCATCGGCAGCTCGATGCACCTGGCCGGCGAGCTCTACATGCGCGAGACCGGCGCGCAGATGGTCCACGTGCCGTACAACGCGCCGGGCACCGCCACCACCAATCTGATTGCCGGCGACATCCAGCTGATGTTCCAGCTGATCCCCGGCATCGCGGGCCAGATCAAGAGCGGCAAGGTGCGGGCGATCGCGGTGATGGCGCCGCAGCGCTCGCCGGCGCTGCCCGACGTGCCGACCACCGCCGAGCTCGGCCAGCCCAAGCTGCTGTCGTCGACGTGGTTCGCGCTGCTCGCCCCGAAGGGCACGCCGCCGGCGATCGTCGCGCGCATGAACAGCGTCGCCAACGAGGTGATCGCCGATCCGGCGGTCAGGAAGCGCCTCGCCGAGATGGGTGCTTCGACGCTCGGCGGCACGTCGCAGCAGCTGGCTCAGCATCTTGCTGAAGAGACCGAGAAGTGGGGCCGGCTGGTCCGCGACGCGAAGATCGCGGCGCAGTGATATCGGTGTGCGACGTGATGGCAGGCGCTCGCCCGGTGCAGCGGGCGACTGGCGGCTGCGACCTCATGCACGCCGGATGACGCGGATGCCCGTGGCGTCGCGATGACAACCGGACTCGCAGCCCTCGAAGCGCGCCTCGCCGACGAGCTTGCGTTCCTGCAACTCCCCGCACCGCGCTGGACGCCGGCGCGCGAGCACGCTGGCCAGCCGGTGCTTGACGTTGCGATCATCGGCGCCGGCATGACCGGCCTCGCCTGCGCCGCGGCGCTCGTTCATCGCGGCATGTCGGTCGTCGTCTATGACGAAGCGCCGGCCGGCCTCGAAGGCCCGTGGGCGACGACCGCGCGGATGGAAACGCTTCGCAGCCCGAAGCAGCTCGCCGGGCCGGCCCTCGGCATCCCGTCGCTGACCTTCCGTGCCTGGTTCGAGGCGCAGTTCGGCCGTGAGGCGTGGGACGCGCTCGACAAGATCCCACGCTTGCAATGGATGGACTATCTGCGCTGGTACCGCCGCGTGCTCGCGTTGCCGGTGAAAAACGGCCATCGCGTGACCGACCTCTTGCCGCATGGCGGCGTCGAGGACGGCGACGGCGGCGATAGCGCGGCCGGCCTCGTCGAGCTGCGCCTCGAAGCCGACGGCCGCGAGTCGATCGCCTGCGCACGCCACGTCGTGCTCGCGACCGGCCGCGCCGGCCTCGGCGGACCGTCGCTGCCGGCCTTCGCCGAAGCGTTGCCGCACAACCGCTGGGCCCATTCGTCGGACGACAACGACTACGCGGCGCTGCACGGCCTGCGCGTCGGCGTGGTCGGCGCCGGCGCCTCGGCGATGGACAGCGCGGCGACCGCGCTCGAGGCCGGCGCCGCGCACGTGCACCTGCTGGTGCGGCGCGCCGACCTGCCGCGCGTCAACAAGGGCAAGGGCGCCGGCAATCCGGGCTTCGTGCAGGGCTACGCGCAGCTGACCGACGACTGGAAATGGCGCATCCGCCACTACATCAACACGCAGCAGGTGCCGCCGCCGCGCAACAGCACGCAGCGCGTCTCGCGCCACCCGAACGCGCACTTCCATCTCGGCGTTGCGATCGAGGACGCGGTCGAGCGCGACGGCGCGCTGCAGGTACGCACCTCGGCCGGGCCGATCGTGCTCGACTTCCTGATCTTCGCAACCGGCTTCAAGGTCGATTGGCGCCAGCGGCCGATGCTGCGCCGCATCGCGCCGTGCATCCGCATCTGGAAAGACCGCTAC
>JBDSAB010000002.1:0-9933 GCA_039922395.1 Caldimonas sp. | reverse complement strand
GCGGCGACGTTGAGCTTGGCCATCTCCTCCTGCATCTTCGAGGCGGCGCCGTTGAACTTGTCCCGCTCGGTCCAGATCTTCGGCTCGGCCTTGGTCTCGCCCTTGTCGGTGCCCTCGACGAAGCCGGCGTACGGCAGCTTGGAGGCGATCGTCGCGATCTCGGCGTTGTCGGCGGCGGTCTTTGCATCGAACGGGATCCGCCCGTTGGCCATCGCGGCGACGCGGCCGAAGTGGGTGGCCATCACCGTGAAGGCGGCCTTGCGGTACTTGATGGCGTCTTCGGGCTTGGCGAACTGGGCAGCGGCGGGTAGCGCCACGCCGGCACCTGCGATCGCCGTGACAACGGCAAGAAGATGGCTGTGGAATCGGCTCATAGGTGTGCGCTTTCGAGAGTGAGGACGGGTTCACGGGCAGACCGCAGGTAGACGTGTCGCTGCCCGCATCTATTCCCGAGCGCGGGTTTTCCGCGACTTCACTCGCCGATCAGATGCAAGGCGATCTGCCGGCGGTGCGCTCTCAGCCGGTGCTCCCACACATACAGGCCTTGCCAGGTGCCGAGCACGAGACGGCCTTCGGCGATCGGCACGGTCAGCTGAACGGCAGTGAGCGCGGCGCGGATGTGCGCGGGCATGTCGTCCGGTCCCTCGGCGCGGTGGCGCAGCAGTGGGTCGCCGTCCGGCACCAGGCGCGCGAAGAAGCGCTCGAGGTCGGCGCGCACCTCGGGATCGGCGTTCTCCTGGACCAGCAGGCTCGCCGAGGTGTGGCGCACGAACAGCGTGAGCGCGCCGCATCCGATGCCGAGGGGTTCGAACCAGCGGCGCACCGCTTCCGTGATCTCGACGAGACCTCGGCCGCTGGTCCGGAACTCGAGGGTCGTGCTGAACTGTCGCAGCATGTCGCCAGCATACGGTGTGGTGCGTGCCGGCGCGGTAGCAGCCCGGGCGTCGTGAAGTGCGCCTCTTCGAGAAAAACGCCCGCGGCAATGCTGGCGACCGCCGGGCCGCAGGGTCCCGTTCACCACTATGCTCGCCGATTGCTTGTGATCGGAACATGTGCTCGTGAACGAAACATTGGGTTGGCTTCTGGCGGGTTTGGTTGTCGGGGTCATCGGCGGTTGGCTGGCCTATCGGGCGCGCAAGCGTGCCGAAGCCCAAAGCGAGAACCGGTTCGCGCGCGCTGACGCGGCCGCGAAGGCCGAAGCGGAAGTTCAAGCCGAAGCGGACCGGCAAGCTGCCGAGGCGGCGCGAATCGCGCAGGAGGCTTCGGCGGCCGAGGCCGCCCGCGTCGAGGACGAGCGTCGACGTCGCGAACTGGACGCGTTCGACGAAGCAGCGCGCATCGCTGCCGAAGAGGCCGACCGCGCCGAGGCTGCTCGCCGAGTCGAGGCGCAGGCAGCCGAAGCCCGTGCCGCGCGCGAAGCCGAGGAGTCGGCGCGCGCTGAGCTTGCCCGCATCGCCGCCGAAGAGGCAGCGAGCGCCGAGGCAGCCCGCGTCGCAGTCGAAGCGGCGCGCACCCATGCGGCGCGGCAAGCGGCGGAAAGGGCCCGTGTCGCCGCCGAGATTGCGCAGCGCGAAGCGGAGGCCAAGGCTCGGGAGGACGCGGCGCGCAGCGCGGCGATCGAGACCGAGCGCGCGACCCGGCAAGCGGCCGAAGCGGCGGAACGAGAAGCGGCTCGACAAGCCGCGGCGGCGGCACAGCGTGAGACGGCACGGCAGGCCGCCGAGCTTGCACGACGTGAGGCCGAGCGACACGCCGCCGAAAGCGCACGACGAGACGCTGCACGACAGGCCGCCGAAGCCAGCCGGCTGGCGCAAGAGGCGGCGGCTCGCGCCGAAGCGGACCGCCGTTCGGCCGAACAGGCTGCCAGGGCCGAGCAGGCGGCGCGGGCCGAGGCTGCACGTGCCGAGGCGGCGCGTCAGGCCGCGAATACCGCCACAGCCCAGGCCGAACGCGATCGACAGGCGGACGAGCAGGCGCGCCGACTCGAAGCCGAGCGCATCGAGGCTGAACGGCGCTCGACGCCGCCCGTCGAGCCGACCATCGGCGCGGTCAAGCCCCCGGACCAGACCCTGGTGATGGTGGCCGACGATTCGAAGCTGGTCCGCATCACGACCGGTCGGTTGCTGGCGCGTCATCACTACCAGGTGTCCTATGCCACCGATGGGCTCGATGCCGCACAGCAGCTTCGGACGACCATCCCGGACGTCGTGATCACCGACGTCGAAATGCCGGGCATGGACGGCTTCGAGTTGACGCGGCATGTGCGCGAGAACCCGCTGACCGCGCACATCCCGGTCATCATGATCACCGCGGCGGACGACCGCCACCGCGACGATGCGAGCCGGGCCGGCGTCAGCAAGCTGCTCGGCAAGCCGTATCCGGAGCAAGAGCTGATCGACACCATCCGGAATGCCATGCAGGCGCGTGTATCGAGCGCCGGCGCGATGCACTCCTGAGCCGCTTTTCGGCGGTCAGCGCTTCGATCAGGGACAACGTTCCCAAATCGCTGCATTGCACCGGCCTTTCGGGCGCATGGCTTTAGAAGCAAGCGGGCTGGGCCGGAATAAATCCGCTATGTTCGAGACGCGTCGCCGACGTGAGGCGATCGATCAGGAGGCGGCATGGGAACAACGATCGGCGCGGCCGGATCGCTTCCGGCAACATGGGTGGGCCTCGCAGCGGCTCTGATCGCCGCTCATGCCGAGGCATTGGTGATTACTCCGATCGCCACTGCGGCGGAGGCGCCCACAGCGCTGGTCGACGCGCTTGTGAAGCCGGGTTCGGGCATCGCGATCGTGCCGTCGAGCATCACCTACCAAGGCACCCACAGCGCGGCGCTTCGGCAATCCGCGCTGTACACCGCGTTCGACCTTGCTCCCTCCACCGGCTTGTCTCCGACCCTGTCGATTCCCGATGGTGTTCTGTTGACGTCGGGCAATGCGGCCATCCCGCTCACCAACACGCTCGATCAGTTCAACGGTGTCTCGCGCAGCGGCGGGAATGCGGCTCTGAGCACGCTGAGCGGCGGCGAGACGGCCGACGCCAACGTGCTGAGTTTTCGCTTTACCGTTCCGTCCGGCCGCACGTCGGTGTCGGCGCAGTTCGTTTTCGGTACCGAGGAGTACCCGCTCCAGAACGTGACCGACGTCTTCGGCTTCTTCGTCGATGGCGTGAACTACGCGCGCTTTGCAAACGGCCAGCTGATCTCGAACACGCCCGGCAATCCCACCAACTTCATTGCCAACCCCGTCGGCAGCGGCCTGTACGGTGTCGAGTACAACGGCTTGACCCGCTCGCTCACAGTGACCGGCATCCTCGGCGCTGCTGCGGCCGATGGCAGTCACACCTTCTCAGTCGGGGTCGCTGACACATCGGATCCTATATTCGACAGCGGCGTGTTCCTGTCGTTGCTGACGCTCGGCACCGCGACCGGGGGCGGCATCGGCGACGTGACGGCGATTCCCGAGCCCGGGACCTATGCGTTGATGCTCGGCGGTCTGGCGGCAGGGCTTGCGCTTCTACGCCGTCGGCGCCCTCAGACGCGTGCGAGAAACGCGAACTGAAGAAATCTCGAGTCCGGCCCGAAGAGCCGGATCGATGCCGCCTTTGCCAATCTCTTTCGCCGACCCGTCGCCGCGTGCGCGTCGGGCAATCCGGTCATTGCTTCGAGCCGGTAGTTGTGGTCGAGCAGCGTCTGCTTCCAACTCGACTCGGTGAAGAAGCGAAGGTGGGTGCGGTCCAGAACGCCCCAGTCCTGATACGTCCAAGACTTGCCGAAGACCAGGTCGGACATGTTCTGGAAGAAGCGTACGTTCGGAATCGAGCCCAGTAGCGCACCCGTCGGCTTGATGTGCTTTCGGATGTCGTCCAAGAACCAGTCGTGATCCGCCATGTGCTCGATCACGTCGTTGCAGACAACCAGATCGAAATGGTTCAGCGGCAGTTGCGGGCTTGCTTGCTCATACGTCGCCGTGTGCACGCGGTCGAGCTTTGTCGCAGCTTCCGCCGCCATCGCAGGTGTCGGCTCGACGCCGACATACTCTTCCACGTGGGTGAAGTTGCTTCGAAACATGCCCTTTCCGCAGCCGATTTCTAGAACTCTGTGGACTCCTGGAGGAATGAGGGCGGCAACGTCCCTTCTCGGGTTCCCAAAGTAGCTTTCCGCTGCGTCCGGCATTGATCGTTCCTTGATCCGCAAACTGATGGTTCATGAAGCAAAAAAGCGCCGCATGCGGCGCTTACTCACGCGCATTTTCTATGCATCCCGAATCCGGTTGCTGTGTTTCGCAACGCGGCTTCCCAGCATCGTCGAATGAGCCTGCCGAGCGACCTCTTCTCGCCATGCCGGTGCATCAGGTTCGAATCGCCGCTCCGGCCCTGCGCTGCCGAGCGGGGCGCACCTTCATCTCCCGCGGAACATAGGGAGAGTGCGAAATCGTCGTTGCCGCCAGTTGAGTCGATCCGGCGCGAAACTTCTCGACTGCGAGCGCCAGCGCCTCTAGTAAACCGCGGCCAAACTCGACGTCGGGCTCCAGATAGTTGCCTTCGGCCCATTCGTTCCAGGCGTTGACGAAGAAGAGGTCGGTCGATGGCTTCGACGCGGACCAAAGCTCGAGGCGCCGTTCCAGCATGCGCCCGAATGCGGCGGGCGTGTGGTTGACGAAGACAGCGGCACGGGCCTGCCGGCGCGGCGAATTGTCCCAGCCCACCGGGACGCACGGGATGGTTTCGAACGGAAGGCCGGGTGGTTCCATTGCCAGGCAAGCCAGCTCGTAGTCGTAGAGGCGGAGCTTGGCGTCCAGCCTGCCCAGGCGCACATTGCGCCACAGGCGACCCAAAGTCTGCCGGCGCGAATCGTCCACACCGCGCAACCGACCGAAGGACGGCTGAAAGTCGAGCACGTTGTCGAACCCTGCTTCTCGAAAGTCGTGCCAGGGAGCGTGGGCGTTGGAGGCCACGAAGTAAGGGTCCGCGCAGTTCAGACGCGCCAGCGATTCACGCATGCGCCCCAACAGGTCAAGCTCCTGCGGAATATGGTGGTACCGATAGATGACGAACACCGGGCGCGTGCCGACCTTGATGTAGCGTCGGTCGTTGAAGGCATCGGCGAGCCAGGCGCAGTGATTGCGGATGTCCGCCTCGCTGTACTCCTGCCGGATCAGAAGCTCGTTCTCGCGCCCGTCCCAGCGGCGCGACCAGGGCTCGTTGGCCCAGCAGAGACAGAAAGGAAAGTCAGGCTCGCCGCTCGCCAGGATCTCTTGCACCGGCCGCTCGAGGATGCGGGTCCCCGAGAACCAGTAGTGGTAGTACATGAAGCCGCCCAGTCCGTACTCCTTGGCCAGCTCGGCCTGGGCATGTCGTGCCTCCGGCAGGCGCAAATCGTAGAAGCCGAGATCGGCAGGAAGATGCGGCTGGGCGTGCCCCTTGAAGAGCGGCTTCGCCTTCGTGACGTTCGCCCACTCGGTGAAGCCTTTGCCCCACCAGGCATCGTTCTGTGCCGTGGGATGGAACTGCGGGAGGTGGTGCGCAATGAGGCGCGGCTCGGCACGCGGAGGCTGAACGTTCTCGGCGGTCATGGAAATGAATGGTGGCTCGGAGACGAAACCTTGGACTTGTCGTTGAGGGGGTGAGGCATGCTTGACGCGACCTTGCGGCACATGCTCGAATGATCCGATACATCTGCTTGCCATCGCGTCACCCGACCCAAGCGGTGCGCAGCGGACATTGGAGCAACCTGCGTGCCGACCGCCAGAATTGTCGCCCGAATCACTGTCCTGTCTCCTGTCTGGTGCCGATGAACGACGCCCTCCATATTGCCTGTTTCCACTGCCACGCCACCAATCGCGTGCCCGCCGACCGGCTGACCGACGACCCGGTCTGCGGCCGCTGCGGCAAGGCCTTGCTCGACGGCCGACCGATCACATTGGGGGATGCCGACTTCGATGCGTACTCGCAGAAGATCGACCTGCCGGTCGTCGTCGATTTCTGGGCGCCGTGGTGCGGCCCCTGCCGTGCGATGGCGCCGCAATTCGAGCAGGCAGCGGCGCAGCTGAAGGGGCGCGCGGTGTTCGCGAAGGTCAACAGCGACGACAGCCCGCAGCTGTCGCAGCGGTTCGCGATCCGCAGCATCCCGACGATCGTGCGGCTTCAGAAGGGGCGCGAGGTCGATCGACGCTCGGGCGCACTGCCGCTCGGCCAGATCGTCGCGTTCGCCGGCTGATTGCGTCGGCGTGGCGATGCCGCTGCGCCGGCATCGACCCACTGGCGCTTCCTCAGAATATGCAGGTCGAGTCCCCGTGACGTGAGGTCAGCTCATGCCGGCAACGTGACCTCTGCGCGCAGACCGCCGCCCTCGCGGTTGCTCAGCCGCAGCTCACCGCCTTGGCGCTCGGCGAGTTCCTTGGCGATGAAAAGGCCGAGCCCGGTCCCGCCCGATTCGCGGCTGCGCGACCCTTCGAGCCGGTGGAACGGCTGCAGCACGGCCTCGAGCTGATCGTCCGGAATGCCGGGCCCGGTGTCGTCGATCCGGATCACGACCTGGCCCTCGCGTCGGGCGACTTCGACGGCGGCCGAGCCGCCGTACCGGATCGCGTTCTCGACCAGGTTGCCAACGATTCGCCGCAGCGCGACCGGTTCGACTTGCGTGACCGCCGGCTCGGTGTGACAGGTCACCGGCGCGCCTTGCTCGACAAGGTCGTCGACCAGTGCCTGGGCCAGTGCGCTGACGTCGACGCGTGACGGCGCGTTCGCCGACGCGCCGCCCGGCGAGCGGAAGACCTCGAGCACGGTGTCGACGAGGCTGTTCATCTCGCGGATGTCGGCGACGCAGCGCTCGCGCAAGGTCGTCTCGACCTCCGACGTTTCGAGCCGCATGCGCATCCGAGTCAGCGGGGTGCGCAGGTCGTGCGAGATCGCGGCGATCATCAAACCGCGGGCATCGAAGTGCTGCTTGATCTGTCCCGCCATTCGGTTGAACACGACCGCGGCATCGCGCACTTCGCGCGTGCCGAGCATCTCGTCGAGCGGCGTCGGTTGCCGGCCACGGGCGAGTGCCGTGCTCAAGCTGGACGACGCCTCGACGAGCCGGCCGACCGGCCGGGCGAGCCAGCGCGAACCCCACCATGCCGCCGCCGCGATGACCGCGAGGCGCACCCCATAGTCGACGAGCAGCGCCTTCCACGGCAGCGCGCAGCCGAACGGTGGCGGGCCGGAAGGCGCGTCGAACGGCGGCCCATCGGGGCTGGGACCGCCGGGTCCGCCCGGCCCGCCAATGCCGGGACCTGGCCCCAACCCCGGCATTGGCGGCAGCGACGGAAAAGTCGGCAGTGGCGGGCGGTCACGCTCGATGAACGGCGGCCGATCGGCCGCATCGGCCCCGGGTACGTGCAGCGCATGGACGGTGAAGTAGGCCGCGGCGTGACTCAGCACGAGCGCGGCCCACATCAACAGGAAGAGGCGCACGCCGAGCGTGTCGGCGCGCCAGGTGCCGGCCTGGGCGCTCATGGCTCCTGCACCTGCGCATCGAACAGATAGCCTTCGCCGCGCAGCGTCTTGATCAGGTGCGGCTCCTTCGGCGAGTCGCCGAGCTTTGCGCGGAGGCGCGAGACCGCGAGGTCGATGCTGCGATCGTTGACGTCGACTCCGGCGGCGCGGGTCAGCTCGATCAGGGTGTCGCGCGAAAGCACGCGCCCAGGCCGTTCGACGAACGCGGTCAGCAGGCGGAACTCGGCGTTCGACAGCGGCATCGCGACGTCGTCCGGCGAAATCAGCTGGCGTGCGAGGCGATCGAAGCGCCACCCGGCGAAGCGCACCATGCGGCCCGCATCCTCGTGCTCGCGGCCCTTGCGGACGCGTCGCAGCACCGCCTGGATGCGGGCGACCAACTCGCGCGGCTCGAATGGCTTGCCGACGTAGTCGTCGGCGCCGAGCTCGAGACCGACCACGCGGCTGATCGGATCGCCGTGCGCGGTCAGCAGGATGACCGGCGTCGCCGACGTTCGCTGGACCCAGCGCATCAGGCTCAGGCCATCCTCGCCGGACAGCATCAGGTCGAGCACGATGACGTCGAACGGCGACGCCGCCATCAGCCGCCGCATCTGCACGCCGTCGGCGGCGGTCGTCACCGAGAGACCGAACCGCTCGAGATAGGTTTCCAGCGACGTGCGGATCTCCGCGTCGTCGTCGACCACGAGGCACCGGGTCATGCACTGCTCCTGCGGCGCCTTCGACACGCCGCCGCCCGCACGGTACCGCAGTGTCCTGGTGCGGCGGCGCTGCTCAGACGGCGATGCCGACCTGGAAACGGGCCACGTAGCCATCGGTCAGATTGCCGGTGACGGCAGCGAGCTGCGTTGTCACGCCGTCGCTGAAGACGTTGTCGGTCGCGAAGGTGATCCGAGACAGGTTGGTCACGCTGGCGCTGGTGTTGACGAGCTCGATCACCACGGTGAGGGGAACGCCGCTGGCAACCCCGGTCGCACCGAAGATGTTCGAGCGGACGTCGCCGCGCACGCCCCGCCGCAGCCGATCAGGGCCAGCGCGCCGGCGCCGGACAGCCAGCGCAGCGCGCCGCGGCGGGCAAGGCGTTGGCGTTGCAGGGGCGAGGTCATGTGCCGCCAAGGTCGTGTTCGTCGAGATGTTCCATCGAGATCCGCGTCGTCGCCGGCGATGCGCCGGCCCCGGAACGAGATTGGACCGATGGTGTTTGTCGGGTCGATCGTCAGTTTGTATCGCGGTCGACACACGCGGGCGCGGCGCCGAAACGCGCTACCAGCGTTCGTTCCAGGGCCGCAGGTCGAGCTCGAAGGTCCACGCATCACGCGGTTGCGTGTGCAGGTACCAGTAGGTCTCGGCGATGTGGTCGGGCGAGAGGATGCCGTCGTCCGCCTTGGTCGCATAGCGCTCGGGGAAGTTGGTGCGGATGAACTCGGTGTCGATCGCGCCGTCGACGACGACGTGCGCGACGTGGATGTTCTTCGGCCCGAGCTCGCGCGCCATGCTCTGCGCGAGTGCGCGCAGCGCGTGCTTGGCACCGGCGAAGCCGGCGAAGTTGGCGGCGCCGCGCAGCGACGCCGTCGCGCCGGTGAAGAGGATGGTGCCGCGGTTGCGCTTGACCATCCGGCGCGCCACCTCGCGTCCGTTCAGGAAGCCGCCGAAGCAGGCCATCTCCCAGATCTTGAAGTACTTGCGCGCGGTCTCCTCGAGGATGCTCGACGGCACGTTGGCGCCGATGTTGAAGACGAGCACGTCGATCGGGCCGATCTCGCGCTCGATCCGGTCGACGAGCTCGACGACTTCCTCCTCCTTGCGCGCATCCGAGCCGAAGCCGTGCGCGCGGCCACCGCTCGCGTGGATCGCCTCGACCAACGGCTCGAGCTTCGCAGCATCCCGCCTCGTCATGCAGGCGACGAAGCCGCCGGCCGCGAAGCGCTTCGCGATCGCGCCGCCGGTGGCGTCGCCGGCGCCGATGACGAGCGCCACCGGGGTCCTGTTGTCGTCCGCCATGGCATCTCCTTCGCTTACGATCGTTGCCCATTCTGCGCGAGGAGATGCCATGGCGTCATCGGTCGAGTTCTTCTTCGATGTCGGCAGCCCGACCGCCTACCTCGCGTGGACTCAGCTGCCCGCGCTCTGCGCCGCGGAGAAGGCAACGCTCGTGCTGCGGCCGATGCTGCTTGGTGGCGTGTTCCAGGCGACCGGCAACAGCTCGCCGGTGACGGTGCCGGCGAAGGGCCGCTACATGAACGTCGACATCGCGCGCCACGCGCAGCGCTACGGCGTGCCGTTGACGATCAACCCGCACTTCCCGATCAACACGCTGACCTTGATGCGGGCGGCGGCCGGCGTGCAGTTGCGCCAGCCGGAGCGCTTGGACGCCTACTTGCGCGCGGTCTTCGACGCGATGTGGGTGCATCCGCTCGATCTCAATCAGCC
>JBDSAB010000001.1:0-9927 GCA_039922395.1 Caldimonas sp. | reverse complement strand
CTCGAGGACAAGAGCATCATCGAAGGCCAGCAGCAGGTGCTCGATGCCGATCCCGACTTCAAGCTGCTCGCGATCGCTGCCGACGCGCCGCTGGCGCACTTCCGGCGCACGCTCGGCAAGCTGATCGATGACGAGCGGGACGCGCGGCGCGCGGCCTGAACGGCCGCTCGTTCAAGCCAACAACCCCGCCGCCGTCGATGCATCGCGCCTTCGCTTGCCGGCATTGGGATACCGCATGAGCTTTCTCGCGATCGACATCGGCAACACCCGCCTGAAGTGGGCGCAATATGCATCGCCACAGCCTCACGCGGCACTGCTGGCGCATGGCGCGGTGTTCCTGGAGGCGATGGACGAACTCGCCGAGAAGGACTGGAAGAATCTGCCGCCGCCGTCGAGCCTGCTCGGCTGTGTGGTGGCGGGCGAGGGGGTCAAGCGGCGCGCCGAGGAACAGCTCGAGCTCTGGGACCTGGCGCCGCGCTGGGTCGTCTCGTCGGCCCACGCCTGCGGCGTCACCAACGGCTATGAGCACCCGACCCGGCTCGGCGTCGATCGCTGGGTGGCGCTGATCGGCGCCTGGCACCGCGTCCTCGCGCACGGCGCGCCGCGTCCGGTGCTGGTCGTGATGGTCGGCACCGCGGTGACCGTCGACGCGCTCGACGCGACCGGCCGCTTCCTCGGCGGGCTCATCCTCCCGGGGTTCGGCCTGATGCTGCGCGCGCTCGAGATGGGCACTGCGGGGCTGAAGGCGCCGACCGGCGAGGCGGTCGACTTCCCGACCAACACCAGCGATGCGCTGATGAGCGGCGGCGCAGACGGCATCGCCGGCGCGGTCGAGCGGATGCACCGCAAGCTCCTCGCGCGCACCGGACAGGCGCCGATGCTGGTGATGACGGGGGGCGCGGCGGTCAAGCTGGCGCCGATACTCGACCTCGAGTTTGAGACCGTCGACACGCTGATCTTCGAAGGCCTTCTGCAGCTGCAGTCGCGCCGGCTCGCGCTGTAGCGAACGTCAGCAGCGCGTTCGATGCGCCGCTGCGCACGCTGCCTCAGAGTATGTAGCGCGACAAGTCCTCGTTGCGCGCGAGCTCCGACAGCTTCTCGTCCACCGCGCCGGCGTCGAGCACGACGGTCTGGCCGTCGCGGTTCGGCGCATCGAAGCTGACGTCGTCGAGCAGGCGTTCCATCACCGTCGAGAGGCGCCGTGCGCCGATGTTCTCGGTGCGCTCGTTGACGTCGTAGGCGATCTGCGCGATGCGCCGGATCGCATCGGCCTTGAAATCGAGGCGAACGCCTTCGGTCGCGAGCAGCAACGTGTATTGCTTGACCAGGCTGGCGTGGGTCTGCGTCAGGATCGCTTCGAAGTCGTCGACGCCGAGCGAGGTGAGCTCGACGCGGATCGGAAAGCGCCCCTGCAGCTCCGGGATCAGGTCGCTCGGCTTGCTGAGGTGGAATGCGCCCGACGCAATGAACAGGATGTGGTCGGTCTTCACCATGCCGTACTTGGTGTTGACGGTGGTGCCTTCGACCAGCGGCAGCAGATCGCGCTGCACGCCCTGGCGCGAGACGTCGGCGCTGCCGCTCGACTCGGAGCGCGAGGTCACCTTGTCGATCTCGTCGATGAAGACGATGCCGTTCTGCTCGGCATTGGCGAGCGCGCGCGTCTTGATCTCGTCGTCGTTGACGAGCTTGCCGGCTTCCTCCTCGATCAGGAGCTTGCGGGCCTCGCCGATGCGGAGCTTGCGTGTCTTCTTGCGCGCACCGCCGAGGTTGGCGAACAGGCCCTTCAGCTGCTCGGTCATGTCTTCCATGCCGGCCGGGCCCATGATCTCGAGCGCCGGCTTCGGGTCGGCGACTTCGACGTCGATCTCCTTGTCGTCGAGCGTTCCTTCGCGCAGGCGCTTGCGCATGACTTGGCGCGCCGTGTTGTCGGGCGTCGTCGCCGGGGTCAGACCGAACTCGGCGCGCGCCGGCGGCACCAGGATGTCGAGCAGGCGGTCTTCGGCGGCGTCCTCGGCGCGCATGCGCTGGCCGCGCATCGCGTTCTCGCGCTCCTGCTTGACGGCCATGTCGGCGAGGTCGCGGATGATCGTGTCGACGTCCTTGCCGACGTAGCCGACCTCGGTGAACTTGGTCGCCTCGACCTTGATGAACGGCGCGTCGGCGAGCTTCGCGAGGCGGCGTGCGATCTCGGTCTTGCCGACGCCGGTCGGTCCGATCATCAGGATGTTCTTCGGCGTGATCTCGGCCCGCATCGACTCCTCGACCTGCTGGCGGCGCCAGCGGTTGCGCAACGCGATCGCGACGGCGCGCTTGGCCTTGCCCTGGCCGACGATGTGGCGGTCGAGCTCGGAGACGATTTCCTGAGGCGTCATTGCGCTGTTGGAAAACGTGCGCGGCGCCGATTCGCGCCCGACGATCTCGGCGACCTCAGTCGAGGGTTTCGATGACATGGTTCTGGTTCGTGTAGATGCAGAGCTCGGCCGCGATCTCAAGCGATTTCTTGACGATGTCGCGCGGCGCGAGCTCGGTGTGCTCGAGCAGGGCCCGGGCCGCCGCATGCGCGTACGACCCGCCGGAACCGATCGAGACCAGCCCGTGTTCCGGCTCGAGCACGTCGCCGTTGCCGGTGATGATCAGCGACGTCTCCTTGTCGGCGACCGCCAGCATCGCCTCGAGGCGGCGCAGCACGCGGTCGGTGCGCCAGTCTTTCGTCAGCTCGATCGCGGCACGCGCGAGGTGGCCCTGGTGCTTTTCGAGCTTGGCCTCGAAGCGCTCGAACAGCGTGAACGCATCGGCCGTGGCTCCGGCGAAGCCGGCCAGCACCCGGTCGTGGTGGAGCTTGCGCACCTTGCGGGCGGTCGACTTGATGACGATGTTGCCGAGCGTGACCTGGCCGTCACCGCCCAGCGCGACGACGTTGCCGCGCCGCACGCTCAGGATCGTCGTGCCGTGGTAGGTTTCCATCGGAACCAGATGAAGGCGAAGGGAGAAGGATTCAAGCGCCGCGGCCGGTGGCCGGGCGCTCAGAGGGTGCGAATCTTGACGGAGGCGTGCTCGTTGATGCCCATGGCGCCAAAGAAGAGAGCGATCATGCGGTGCGCATCGACGAAGTGGACGCTCCGGTTCTCGTTGCGGCGGGACAGCACCCAGTTCAGCAGGTCGCCGGCCGCGATGAAGTCGACCCGGATCAGGCGCGAGCAGGCGACGTTGATCCGGCTCGCGCTGCCGAGCTCGGCGTCGATCTTTTTCAAGGTCGACGTGATATCGCCGATCAGCTGTCCGGAGAGCTCGACGCTGTCGACCTGGACCCGCGAGGCCTCTTCGGCAGCCTGCGTCGAATCCTCGAAACCGAAGCCTTTCGACACCTCGCTGACGACCGACAGCGGCTGCTGTGTAGTGTGGTTGCCGGAGCCGCTGATGCGCACCTCGCACTGCGACGGCTCCCAGGACGGCGGCGAGACCTCGTACGTCACGCAGTAGTCGATCGCCGCTTCGTCGAATTGATCGGGGCGATTCGCCATCCGCAAGGCGTCGAGGCGAAGTTGCCAATAGGCCGGATCGGCATCGCGGACGCCGTTCGGGGCCGCATCGTGCAGCACGGTGAACAGCTTCTCGCCGCTGATCCAGCGCATGTCGACCGGCTGCGGGATCCAGCTCCGGAACAGGTCGCTCAGCTTGGCACAGGCCTCGACGTCGATCCCTTTCAGCGCGCTCCAGTCGAAGACCCACGGCAGCGGCATCTGCAGCGCGCGCGAGGCCAGCGTCGCGACGCCTTCGGCATCGAGATAGTCGGGGCAGACCCAGCCAACCTGGCCTTCGATGCGGCTTGAACTCGTCCGCTCCTCGCCGACGGCCTCGGCGACCAGGCGCGGGATCGAGAACCACTGCGGCGCCGACCAGCCGAAGCGCTGGGCGTAGTCGAGCGCCAGGCTCTCGAACTTGTGCTGCTGGCCGATCGCGCGGTACAGGTCGAACAGGACGAGCCACGTCTCGGGATGCTGCTCGCGCAAGCCGCCGGGGCCGGTCAGGTCGACCAAGGCCTGTTCGCAGGGCTCGAAATCCGCATTCGCGAAGGCGATGACAGCCTCGTCGAGCTCCGGATCGTGAACGACTTCGGAAGAGGCGACCGAGCCCGGATCGACCAGCCGCTCAGGCTCGGGCTGCAATTCGGCGAGCGAGATCGGCGCCATCGCGGGCCGCGCCGCAGGTGCCGGGGCGGCAGCCGGCTGCAGCGGCTGGCGGGCGGTGACCGGCGGCACGAAATCTTCAACCCGGCCGCCTTGCCAGTCGGGCGTCGGTGCCGCGGCGACCGGGGCTGGTGCCGGCGCTGCCGGACGTGGCCGCTGCGAGCGCGAGTCGAGCCGCGCCGGCTCGGTCGGTACGTCGTAATTTTCCGGGCCGCGCCGCGTTGTCGGCGCGTAGTGATGATCGCCGACCATCTGCTGCTCGATCTCGTCGATCTTTGCCTTCACGCCGATGTCCTGGCGCGCACCGCCTTCGGCGAGGCGCGGCTCCGAATCGTCGAGACCAGACGATCCGCCGAGCGCCGCGAGCTGGTCGCCGGTCAGGCCCTCGCGGCGAACGTTGCGCAGCATGTCGAGCTCGCGCTTGCGCACGAAGTCGTTGCGGCGCTTGCGCTCGATCATCGCCTTCAGCTCGCCCTTCGCGTAGTCGTTGCCGCGGAGGTCTTCGGGCGGTGCGTCGAGCTCGGCCCATTCCGTCGCCGGATTCGCCACGAACTTGACGACCTTGCGGAAGAAGCTGGTCGTGTTGTCCTTCGGTTCCGTCATGGCGTTGCGCCGTTCAGCGAGCGGACGACGGCCCGATCGGGACTGGGAAACCGTCGGTGACGGTGCGGGACGAATCGGGACGCGGGCCAGTCCGCATGGAGCGGACGGCAGAGGGGCGGGACTGGAACCATCCTGGCCGGACGGTCTCGATCCCGATCTCAGTCACCGAACATTTTTTGCTTGAGTTCACGCCGCTGCTGGGCCTCGAGGGAGAGTGTAGCGGTGGGTCGTGCGATCAGCCGCCCCAGCCCGATGGGTTCGCCGGTTTCGTCACAAAAACCATAGTCGCCCGAGTCGAGGCGGGCGAGCGACTGCGAGATCTTCTTCAGCAGCTTGCGTTCGCGGTCGCGGGTGCGCAGCTCGAGTGCATGCTCCTCCTCGATGGTCGCGCGGTCGGCCGGATCCGGAACGATCGAGGTGTCTTCGCGCAGGTGCTCGGTGGTCTCGCCGGCATTGCTGAGCAGGTCATCCTTCAACTGCTGCAGCTTGGCGCGGAAGAACTCCAGCTGCTTCTCGTTCATGTACTCCGATTCCGGCATCGCCAGGATCTCGGGCTCGGTCAGGTCGCGGCCCGCCTTCGACTTCCAGGCATTGGCCAGCTTCGGATCGGACTTCTGGGTATGTCGCACCACGTCGAGTTCTACGTTGTTCATCTGGCGGGTCGGGGGCCGAGGCGGTGCGAAGCGGTCGGCAAATCGGGAAGTGGGAGGCGGCAGCGGCAGCGGGGCCTGCGCCACGGCGTACTTGGAAGCAGCCCGGCTCGGCTTGCGCGGAGGCGGTGCTGCCGGGACGATCGGCGAAGCGGGTGGGGCCGCGGCAGCGGTTGCGATGATCGGCTCAGCCGTTGTTTTTGGAGCCGGCTTCGCGGCGGCCGCGGACGTCTTGGCGGGCACTGTTTCCTTGGCCCGGACCGGCGCCGGTTTTGAAGCCGTCGCCGGACGTGCGGCCGGCTCGGCCGCTGCGCTCGGGCGCGCCGGCGCCCGGCCTTTGGCAGGCGCGCTCTTCGGTGCTGCGGCTGGCTTGGCTGCCTTCTTCGGGGCCGCGGCCTTGCCTGCAGCCGCCGGCTTCTTGGCCGCGGCTGGCTTCTTGGCGGTCGCTTTCTGAGCCATGATCTTTCTCAATGAGAGATGCCTCCACGCATCGGCGGTTATATACCCCTGCGACAGGGCACAGGACCCGCGGCCGGCATTTCGACCGCCGCGGATTGTAGCCACGCTGCGGGGCCAGTTGCGGGAACTATTTCAGGCCGGGCTCGGGCTGCTTTCGGCAGCCGGTTTGGCGACCCGGCGCGGCCGACGGTCCCTCGGTCAGCGGCTCAGGCCAGGCACTGCTCGAGGCCCTGCTGGAACACGTCGCGCGGCAGGTCGAGCCCGATGAAGACCATCTTGGTGTTCTTCTTCTCGCCCGGCGCCCATTTCGGTCCCATGTCGCTGCCCATCAGCTGGTGCACGCCCTGGAAGATCACCTTGCGATCGGTGCCCTTCATGAAGAGCACGCCCTTGTAGCGCAGCATCTTCGGCCCGTAGACCTGGACGATCGAGCCGAGGAAGTCCTCCAGCTTGGCCGCGTTGAACGCGCGCTCCGACCGGAACACGAACGACTTCACGTCGTCGTCGTGGGCATGGTGGTGCGGGTGGTCGCAATGCTCGCCGTGCTCGTGGTCATGATCGTGGTGATCGTGATCGTGATCATGGTCGTGGTCGTCGGCCTTGAGGAACTCCGGATCGATGTCGAGCTTCGCGTTGAGGTTGAAGCCGCGCAGGTCGAACACGTCGGCCAGCGGCACCTCGCCGAAATGCACCTTGTGCTGCGGGGCGCGCGGGTTCATGTGCTTGACGCGGTGGATCAGCGCCTGCAGCGTGGCATCGTCGACCAGGTCGGCCTTGCTGATGAAGATCTGGTCGGCGAAGCCGATCTGGCGGCGCGCCTCCTGGCGCGTGTTCAGCTGTTCGTCGGCGTGCTTGGCGTCAACCAGGGTCAGGATCGAATCGAGCAGGTAGCTCTCGGCGATCTCGTCGTCCATGAAAAACGTCTGCGCGACCGGACCGGGGTCGGCGAGCCCGGTCGTCTCGATCACGACGCGGTCGAAATCAAGCTCGCCCTTGCGCTTCTTCTCGGCCAGATCCGACAGCGTGGTGCGCAGATCCTCGCGGATCGAGCAGCAGACGCAGCCGTTGTTGAGCTGGATGATCTGCTCGTTGCTGTCCTGCACCAGGATCTCGTTATCGATGTTCTCGTCCCCGAACTCGTTCTCGATGACGGCGATCTTCTGACCGTGCGCCTCGGTCAGGACCCGTTTCAGCAACGTGGTCTTGCCCGATCCGAGGAAGCCGGTGACGATGGTGGCGGGGATGAGACTCATGGGAAGGCGGGCCTTGCGAGCGGTTGAGAGCCCTCATTTGGGGCAGAGGGAGCCCCATTCAAGGTACCAGATCTGTCAAGGCTGTGTAGGGTAAGCTTCCCGGCTTCAATGAACCGGGTGTCCCCTTTCACCCCCGGCGCACGCATGTCAGAACATCCAGTCAGCCGTCCCGCGCCATTGAGCGAGGGCTCGGCCGGGGCGCCGCGGCCGCGGCGCAATCTGTTCCAGAAGTTTTTCGAGCTGGTCGCGCCGACTGCCGGAACCCGCGACCAGTTCATCGAGTCGCTGGCCGATGCCGAGCAGAAGGAGCTGATCGCCCCCGAGTCGCGGATGATGCTCGAGGGCGTGATCCGGATGGCCGGGCTGACCGCCGGCGACGTGATGGTCGCGGCACCGCGCATGGACCTGCTCGACATCGATGCCGACTACGACGACCAGCTGCACAGCGTGATCCGCACCGCCCACTCGCGCTTTCCGGTCTACGAGGGCAAGCGCGACAACGTCATCGGCATCCTGATGGCGAAGGACCTGTTGAAGCTGCAGCGCTCGCCCGACCTGAACCTGCGCACCTTGCTGCGGCCGGCCGTATTCGTGCCCGAGTCGAAGGGGCTGAACGAGCTGCTGCGCGACTTCCGCTCGAACCGCAACCATCTCGCGATCGTGATCGACGAGTTCGGCGCGACCGCCGGTCTGATCACGATCGAGGACGTCCTCGAAGAGATCGTCGGCGAGATCGAGGACGAGTTCGACGACAAGGACGGCGAGTCCGGCATCTACACGCTTGCCGACGGCAGTCAGCGGGTCGCCGGCGACGTCGAGATCGATGCCGTCAACGAGGCCTTCGGCACCGTGCTGCCGACTGCCGACTTCGAGACCATCGGCGGCCTCGTCAGCCACGAGGCCGGCCACGTGCCGCGGCGCGGCGAGTCGGTGACCGTTGGCGGACTGGCTTTCTCGGTCATGTTGACCCGTGGCGGTGCGGTGCGCTGGTTCAAGGTGACGCGGGCCCCCGAGGTCGCCCTCGGCTCCGACGGCGCTTGAACGGCGCGGTCCGAGCGCCCGACCTTCACCCCGGCGGCGCACCGCGCGGCCGCTGGACCCTCCGCGCCGAGCTCGCCTGCGCGGCGGCGCTCGGAGCCGCGCAGACCCTCGCCTTTGTCTGGACCGCGGCCTGGCCGCTGCAGCTGCTGTGCGTCGTGGCGCTCGTCTGGCGCGTCGACCGGCAAACGCCGCTGCGCGCCGCCGGTCTCGGCCTCGTCTTCGGGACGTCCTGGCTGGGCACCGGCACCTGGTGGCTGTTCGTCAGCCTGCACATCTACGGCGGACTGCCTGCCTGGCTGGCGGTGCTCTCGGTCGCGTTGCTGAGCGCATCGCTGTCGCTTTACCTCGCCCTCGCGATGGCGACCTTCGTCGCGCTTCGACGCGGTCGTCGGGTCGCTGACGCGGCCCTGTTCGCGGCGCTCTGGCTGCTCGCCGAGTTGGCGCGCGGCGTCTTCTTCACCGGCTTTCCATGGATCGCCAGCGGCTACGCGCACGTCGATTCGCCGCTGGCCGGCTTTGCGCCGTGGCTCGGGGTCTACGGTCTCGGTGCTGCGGGTGCCGGGCTCGCTGCCTGGGTTGCGTTGCAACCGCGCCAGGATGCGGCCGGCTGGCTCCGAACGGCGCTCGGCGTCGTGGGCACGCTCGCGCTCGGCCTCGGGTTGCAGACCATCGCCTTTACCGAGCCGAGCGCGCGGCTCGGCGTGACGCTGCTGCAGGGCAACGTGCCGCAGGACGAGAAGTTCGCGATCGAGCGACTCCCGGAGACCTTGGCCTGGACTCGCGAACGACTGCTCGAGGCGCGGAGCGACCTCGTGATCGCACCCGAAACCGTGATCCCGCTACTGCCCGATCAGCTCGACCCGAATTACTGGCAGCCGCTGCTGCAGCATTTTCAGAACGGCGCGCAGGCCGCGCTGATCGGCCTGCCGCTCGGCAACGAGGCCACCGGCTACACCAACTCGGCGGCCGGCATCTCGTCGCGCACCGCCGCGCTCGACGGCGGCTACTACCGCTACGACAAGCACCATCTGGTGCCGTTCGGCGAGTTCGTGCCGTTCGGCTTTCGCTGGTTCACGCGGATGATGAACATCCCGCTCGGGGACTTCAACCGCGGGCCGCTCGCCGCAGCGTCGTTCGCAGTCCGCAGCGAACGGGTCGCGCCGAACATCTGCTACGAGGACCTGTTCGGCGAGGAACTGGCGACGCGCTTCATCGACGCCGCGGCCGCGCCGACGATGTTCGCGAACATCAGCAACATCGCCTGGTTCGGCCGCACGATCGCAATCGACCAGCACCTGCAGATCTCGCGCATGCGCACGCTCGAATTCGAGCGGCCGATGCTGCGCGCCACCAACACCGGCGCGACCGCGGTGATCGACCACCGTGGGCGGGTCAGCGCTGCGCTCGCTCCGCACACGCAAGGGGTGCTCGATGCCGTCGTCGAGGGCCGCGTCGGCCTGACGCCGTTCGCGCGCTGGGCCGGCCATCTGGGCCTCTGGCCGGCGTGGCTGCTCGCGCTCGGCGTCGTCGCGCTCGCCTTTCGGCAACGGCCCCGCCCCTAGAATTGAGGCGAACCGCGCGGCTCTTTTCGAGCGGCGCCACCCCCTTGAAAGATCGATGCTGACCTTCCAGCAAATCATCCTGCGGCTGCAGCAATACTGGGACGAGCAGGGCTGCGCGTTGCTGCAGCCGTACGACATGGAGGTCGGCGCCGGCACCAGCCACACCGCGACC